>JAHIZN010000086.1 GCA_018814245.1 bacterium | reverse complement strand
CGATATTTACACCCTTTGTGATTCTTTCTCTTCTCGTTAATCTGTCGTGGCATTGATGCCCAAATCATGAGTTTTCACACAGTCTGTAAGGGGGCTGCCTCGAAAATCGAGAAAAAGCGAATCCCACATTTTTGCATTTCTATCTGAATGCTGAAAGCTGATGGCTGAAATCTTACCCAACAATTTACACTTGGATATTGCAATAACCAACATAGAATGTTGAGTCGCAGACTTATGTTGTTCCCCTGGGGAGTAATATCTTTTGAAGGGATTCGGCTACCTTATCATCGTGGCTTACCTCTCTAATCCTGTGCAATTCTTCTATGGCTCGTTTCCAGACAATCTCATCTGTACTAAATTCAGCCAGATATTCTAATGATTCCCGATCCTTGGTCTTGACTATGTCTTCAACAAATTTCCCAAGCTCTTCAACTGCCTTTAAACATGTATCCCGAAAAACATTTTTTGTACATCTAACTATATATTTAAGACTTTTTACATCCCGTATCTCTTCTACTGCTCGAGCTCGTCTGTTCCTATTTGTTCCAAGTCCGGCAACATATCTTAATGAATCAATATCCTTTGCCCGAATCAGATCATCAAGCAATTTTTCTAACCCTTCAATAGCCTTTTGTTTTGCATCTTTATTGCGACTACAGTTGATAAGACATTTTAATCCATCCCGATCCTTAAACCTTACCAATCGTTCTATTAAATTCTCCAATTCCTTTATAGCCCGACCAGCTGTATCCTTATACATATTCCACTGGGCTACATATCTTAACCCCTCAATATCCTTAAACTTGGCAAGTTCATCAACAGACCTGTTTCTTATCTCCCGATATCTACCCCATTGAGAAATATATCGTAATCCCTTAAGGTCTTCAAATCTCACCAATTCTTTCAGGGCACGATTTCTGGTCTCAGGGGATGTGCTTGACCGTGTTACATATCTTAGCCCTTCCAGATCCTTGGACTTTACCAATTCATTTATCAGTTTTCCAAGCTCTCTGATAGATCTTTCCCTCACACTGGAACACATGCTGTGAGAATCCCGAATCAACCTGTTGATAAGCTGTTTCATTACCTCCTGAACCTCAGGGGTAACTGGTTGCTTGGAAAGCTCTTTAATTAAAAATCCAGTAGCTACGATAGCTTCCTCTGCACTTCCAAGTTGAAGCTTTCGAAGGACTTTTTTTAATCTTGGTATTTCTGTTCCACCAACAGATAAGGAAGGAGAAAAAACAGGCATAAATATACACCCCTTCAAGCAAATTAAAAATTATGAATTATGAATTAAAAATGAAGGAATACAACAGATATGTTTTCTCTCTCCTTCCATTCATAATTTACTTGCAATGTGGTAGCGCTACGGGGATTTGAACCCCGGTCCCATGGCTGAGAACCATGTATCCTGACCCCTAGACGATAGCGCCGCATTCTGGCTGGGGAGGAAGGATTTGAACCCTCACAACAAGCTCCAGAGGCTTGCGTCCTACCATTAGACGACTCCCCAACAATTAATACACTACAGTTTACCTCAATTTTTAAAATTTGTCAAGATATTTTTGTAACTATTCAGGCATAAGAATGGTTAGAGCAGGGACAAGGGGGTAGCACCCCTGTCACCCTGCAGCTACAGCTATTCATGGGAAACTTGTAGCTGCGACCTGCCAGAGGTGCTACCTTCTTGTGGTAGTCGTCTGTATTCTGTATTCTGTATTCTGTATTCCATCCTCCGTTCTTCTTGCTACCTGATTGGATATTCCCCATCAAAGCACGCTGCACAAAACTCATTATTTTCCACAGATAAGGCAGCACCTCTGGCAGATGAAGCAGCAGATAAAAGCCCCTCAAGGCTCAAATAGGCAAGGCTGTCTACCCCAATAAAATCTCTGATCTCCTCAAGGCTATGGGTGGCAGCAATCAATTCTGCAGGGTCTGGCGTATCCACACCATAGAAGCATGAATGCTTGATTGGCGGGGAGCTTATTCTTAAATGCACCTCGCTTGCCCCGGCATCCCGAATCATTTTTATTATCTTTTTACAGGTAGTACCCCGAACAATAGAATCATCCACCAAAACCACTCGATTACCTGCAATAATATCTTTTACAGGGTTCAATTTTATGGAAACCCCAAGCTCCCTGATAGATTGCTTTGGATTGATAAATGTTCGTCCCACATAGTGATTTCTGATTAACCCAAGCTCATACTTAATCCCGCATCCCTCTGCATACCCCAAGGCTGCAGGCACCCCTGAATCCGGGATAGGGACAATCATGTCTGCCAAAACAGGGGATTCCTTGGCTAATTGCCTGCCGCTTTGCTTGCGGACATTGTATACGCTTCTGCCAAATACCTTGCTGTCTGGTCTGGCAAAATAGATGTGTTCAAAGATACATTGCCTATATTCCGCTGGCTGATTCGCAGGCTTTTGCGATGTTATTCCAGAATGATTAATAATAACCATCTCCCCTGGCTCTACCTCTCTTACATATTCTGCACCAATAATATCCAGGGCACAGCTTTCTGAGGCAAGCACAAAGCTGTCGTTCAGCCTTCCTATGCACAGCGGTCTGAAACCAAACTCATCCCTTATGCCAATCAATTCATTGGTTGTCATGAGAATAAGGGCATAAGCACCCTTAATAAAAGACATGGCTTTGATGATTCCTTGATGCAAATCACAAGAGGCAGCATGGGAAACAATAAGCTGGATAATAACCTCACTATCAGATGTTGTTTGAAAGGCAGATCCTTGCTTCTCCAACATTTCCCGAAGCGTATCGGCATTTACCAGATTTCCATTATGAGCAGCAGCAAGCTGTCCCCCTGCATAGGTAACGCTAATTGGCTGAGCATTTTCCAATACAGACGAGCCTGTGGTAGAATATCGCACATGCCCAATGGCCGCTGTGCCAGAGACAGCCTCAAGATTTTGGGTTAAAAAAACCTCTGAAACAAGACCCATGCCCTTAATGGTTTTCAGCCTGCCTTCCTGAAGATAGGTTATCCCGGCACTCTCCTGTCCACGATGCTGAAGGGCAAATAATCCAAGATAGGCTAATCTTGCTGCTGACAGGGATGCTGCCGCCTCTGCCAAAGAGTTTCCATTTGCCAGAGGGGCTCCCTCTGCCAGAGAGGCTCTCTCATTTTCATGTCCCCATATTCCAAATATTCCGCATTCTTCACGCATATATGTTACACCATCTCGTTTAATATGAAAAATTTACCACAAAGTACACAAAGGGTACACAAAGTTCACTAAGAAAAAATCTTTGTGTTCTTTGTGATTTTTTTGTGTCCTTTGTGGTTAATCTGTGGTTAAAATTAGAATTGCTGACTTAATCTTGAGATTAACTTGGGTACAACCTCAAAGATGTCCCCAACTATGCCGTATGTTGCCACATTAAAAATTGGAGCGTCAGGGTCTTTATTTATAGCTACGATGCAATCACTTGACTGCATACCTGCTAAGTGTTGAATTGCCCCGGAGATACCGCAGGCAATATAAAGCTTGGGACAAACTGTTTTGCCTGTTTGTCCAACCTGATGATGATGAGATATCCATTCTGCATCCACGGCTGCACGAGAGGCACCAACCGTTCCATTCAAGGCATCAGCCAATTCTCTAATCAGCCTGAAGTTTTCTTTCGTTTGCAGTCCCCTGCCCCCGGATACGATTATCTCTGCCTCATCAAGGTTTACCCTTTCCTTTGTTTCCTTGATTACCTGTAATATTCTGGTGTGAATATCTCCGGAAGAAAGATTAGTTGCTGCCTTGATTATTGTTCCGGTTCTTGATGAATCAAATTCAGCCCGTTTCATCACCTTTGGCCGTACGGTAGCCATTTGTGGACGGGTATTTGGAGAAATAATGGTTGCCATGATATTCCCGCCAAATGCCGGTCTTGTTTGAAGCAGGTTGCCGTCCTCATTTATGTCCAATCCGGTACAGTCTGCGGTTAAGCCTGTTTGAAGTCGGGCACCAACCCTTGGAGACAGGGATCTGCCAATAATTGTTGCCCCTATCAGAAGAATTTCTGGTTTATGCTCTTGTATCAGGTCAACCATAACCATTGTATATCCATCATCCGAATAAGATTCAAGCAATGGATCCTCTGCAAGATAAACCTCATCTGCACCATAACCAATCAACTCTTGAGCAAATCCTGACATCTCCTTGCCTATCAATACTGCACCTAATTTCTGATTGAGTTTATCTGCCAATATTCTCCCAGCAGAGAGGAGTTCATATGTTACTGGCATTAATTTATTATCACGATGTTCAGCAAACACCCATACACCACTATATCCTGTCATCTTTTTAATGGATGTTTCCCTTTCAATGACAATTGCCTCTACCGGGCAAGCATTAACACAGCTGCCACACAGGTTGCACCCTTCTCCAATCATGGCAATATTATCTTCCATTTTGATTATTCCAAATGGACAGGATGAGATACAAGCCTCACATCCAATGCACTTTTCTTTTGATACAAAAATCCCCATCTCATCACCCATTCTTGTTAATGTTGCTACAGTTATATCATAATATCTGTCCTTTGTCAACATATTTCTAAGCTGAGGCATTCGACAGGCTGTTACGGAACTGAAAATCAGCGGCAACACCATACCATATATAGTGCATAGTGATACGATTAGCACAACATGCTGTATGCTTCTCGTGCCGAATTCTCATTCCGTAACGGCCTGTCGAGAAATCGATAGTGTCCTTGTGCTGCTTCAGACAGAATCATAATTTTCCCACCTGTGCGATTGTGGATAATTACATCAAGTCTCGTTAGTCAGCAGCTATTGCAACGAGAAGAGGAGAGCACCTCTGGCAGAGAAAGAGCCGCAAAGAGTGTAAGCTCAGGGAAAATAATTGCAGTAAAACAAGAGTAATTGCAAATGAGAAAAGCCTGACAAGGGCCAGAGTCTCTTATGATTTACACCCTTTGTGGATCTTTCTCTGTATTTGCTACTATTGTTACATTTCTGTGGCTTAATGCAACAACCGCACAGGTTGAAATTTATTGTTATAAATTACATTACACACTTTGTTGCTCTTTCTTCTCCCGTTGCACTTGCTACTGGCTAACAAGCCCTAAGTTTACACCCTTTTGTGGTTCCTTCTTTTTCGTTTACCATCCACCTGATGCCCCGCCGCCGCCGCTCATGCCGCCGCCAAAACCACCAAAACCGCCGCCAAAACCACCAAAACCGCCGCCAAAACCACCAGAGCTATAATAACTTCCTCTTCTGCCTGATGGAAGAAAAAGCGATTTCAGGATAATAAATGGTGCAAGTAACAAGAGAAAAAGAAATTGGAATAATCCACCTTTTAGAGGATATTTATTCTTTACGGATTGCTCATGCTGCAGCGAATCTCCTACCAGAGGTGCTGCCTCTATCTCAACCTGATACTCCTTAGCAATGGTCTGAACAATGGCTAATGTACCAGAATAAATCCCATTTCCAAAATCACCCTGTTTGAAGTAAGGCAGAACAAACCTATCCCGTATCGCTCCACACTTACCATCTGGCAATGCCCCTTCTAACCCATATCCCACCTCTATTCTCAACTTGCGTTCATTTACGGCAATCAAAAAGAGCACCCCATTATCTGCACCCTTCTTGCCTATACCCCATTTTTCAAACAGCTTAAGTGCATATTCATCTACTTCTAATGGTTCTATGCTTTGAACAGTTACTACTGCCACCTCTGCCCCTTGAGCCTTCTGGTGTAATTCAGTTATTATTTGATTAAGCTTGAGTTGACAATTTTCAGGAATTATATGAGCAAAATCATTAACATATCCAACAGGTTCTGGAAATTTTACATCACCGGCATAAACCTGATTGGAAAAAAAGAAAAGGCAAAGCACAAGAAAAATACCCATGATCTTGCCATCACAATATCGACTGAAAAGTAGGGGCATATTGCAATACACCCCTACAGGATGCCTTTGTGTTTTCATTATTGTAACCCCTTGCTCAGTCTCAATTTATCTATTGCTATGGCTAAGCATTGGATTACATCCAGATACTGTTCAAACACAGACTCTACCTCACCCTTAGCTAATTTAATCACCCTTAATTTGCTGTGCCATACCTTTAATAAGGGTACAGCATCTACCCCATATTCTTCTTTCAGTTGGTTTATTACCTCATGCTTTTTAATTGTTACCACTGCCCTTCCCTTTAATCTCAAGGTGTTTCTCAATGTCGGCATCAACCCGGTCATAGAATCTATCATCAATCTTTCCAGCAACTCAGGCTTTGCTGCTAATTCAAGATATGCCTGTCTTAGCTTGATAAGCTGTCCCTTTAATGTAGACTCACATTGCAGCCTGATATTTTCCGGCTGAATTACTATTGAATCAAAGATTTCATCCCCATAGATCAAGACATGATTTTCTCTCATCTCAAGAAACTCGATTGGAAATACATCAGAGGATGTATTTATATGCCGCAAGGTAAGAAACAAGGGAACAATCTTTTTGTGTATTTTGCCCATACTGACCAATTTAGCACCCTTTTTCAGATCTGACAGGGTAATCTCATTAAGGATAATCAAGAGATTGATGTTTGAGCGTCCCGGCACAAAGTCTTCTTTCTGGGCAGCACTTCCATAAATCATTATACTCTTAAGATTTGTCGCATAGATATCAATCAATCCTGCAACATAGGTCATGATTAATCCTTTTACCCTTTCAGGAAGTTTGTCTAAGTTTATTAGGTTTTTCAATTTTTTTACGCCTCCATTGTTTTAATCAGCACATTCTAATCTGTGTAATCTGTAGATTATCTTAATTGCACAATGTAATCGTTCAGGCTATAACATTAAAAGTGTAAGAAGGGGGATATGGAGATATGACATGAGATATGGGGATAATAATATAATCAATGCCTTAAAATCGAAGGGAAGATTACAGGGTTATCATTCCTAAGGGGATAAGT
>JAHIZN010000085.1 GCA_018814245.1 bacterium | reverse complement strand
AGAGGAGAGCACCTCTGGCAGGTCGCAGCTACAAAGATTCCCACACACAACAATCGATCATACCGTAGTTGCAGGGTGACAGGGGTGTTATCCCATTGTCTCTGTCCTAACCATTTTTACACCTCGCGCATGCCACAAGCAAGTGCAACACTATTTCTGTTAGATTGTCAACTGATAATTGGAGATAGCGATCTATATATCATGTCAATCTCATTTACGCAAGAGTAAGAACCACAAAGGGTGTAAATATCGATGGTGTCTCCCTTTTCTCCATTATCTCCCTATCTCTTTATTCTCTATCCCTCTATCTCCTAAGAATTGCGAGCGACAACAAGAGTAATTGCAAATGAGAAAAGCCTGACAAGTGCCAGAGTCTCTTATGATTTACACCCTTTGTGGTTCTTTATCTGTATTTGCGTACTATTGTTATGTTCCTGTGGCTTAATGCAACAACCACGCAGGTTGAGCCATTTTGTTACTCTGCCTTAATTAGCAATAATGCTTCAATTAATGCCTTACCCTTATGAAGGGTTTCGAGGTATTCATCTTCTGGCAAGGAATCAGCCACAATACCGCCACCAATATGGAAATAAACCTGATTGTCTTTTATTAAGAATGTACGGATAGCAATATTCAAGTCCATGCTGCCGGTAAAGCTCAGATAACCAATGGATCCTGTATAGATGTGTCTTTTATTTGGCTCTAATTCATCGATTATCTCCATTGCTCTTATTTTTGGTGCACCGGTTATTGAACCACCGGGAAAACATGCCTTGAGCAGATCAAAGCGGTCATGATCCGGAGAAAGTTTACCACAAATTGTAGCTACCGTATGAAATACAGTTGGATATGTTTCTATCCGTCGAATGTCATTAACAATAACCGAGCCATACTGGCATACACGACCAAGGTCATTTCGCAGAAGATCAACAATCATTATCAATTCAGCCTTATCTTTTTCGCTCGCAAGAAGCTCTCTTTTAAGTTTTTTATCCTCAGATCTATCCTTGCCGCGTGGTCGTGTACCCTTGATTGGTCTCGTTTCCACATAGTTGTCTTCAACCATGATAAACCTTTCTGGTGATGAACCTGCAATCACTATTTCGTCAAAGTCCAGATAAGTACCAAATGGGGCAGGGTTTATTTTTCTTAACTGTTGATATAACTTGAATGGTGGAACAGAGATGCTTGTCATTAACCGTTGAGCCAGGTTTACCTGATAGATGTCTCCGGAATCGATATATTGCTTTGCCTTTGTCACGGCTTGAATGTATTCTTCTTGAGTAAAATTTGAGGTGATGAATTCACCTGGAATATCGCACGCGGAGACGCGAAGACGCGGAGAGACTTTTTGTGGAGGGTTCAGAGTGATGAGCTCAGTTAATTGTAATGGTAAATGTGTGGGAACAGGGCTGCTGGCACTGCCTCTTGTCTCTGTCTGTCTGTCTGTCTCATTTGGTTGTAGAGACAAATAAGGCAGCACTTCCATCACTTGTATTTGCTCTGAATCAGATGTCCCTGATTCTACATGAATGGACAATTGCAATCGATCCTTCACCCATTTTATCCGATTAATGGCTCGTTTGTGACGCGGGCTGTTATCAGAGGAGCTTCCTCCGCCAGAGGAGCTTCCTCCCTGTTCAGGGAAACCGCTTGAGGAGATATAAGCCTGTCCTTGTTTATGGTCAAAGATGAGGATGATATCGTATAAACAGATAATACAGTCAGGGATATTAAGGTCATCCATAGCCTTTACAGGTAATTCCTCCATGAGGTTTCCCATCTCATAGCTGAAATATCCAACTCCACCGCCAAGAAATGAGGGCAGGGTAGGCAGCATCTCTGGCACAGGCAGCTTGTATTGGTCAATAATCTGGCGAAGAATGGTAAAGGGGTTGCCACAAAGATCTTTTGAGGTCGTCCCTGTCCATATTTCTATATTCTCACCTCTACTCTTGAACACCAAAAATGGGTCAAAGCCAATAAATGAATACTGTCCAAGCCCATACCCATTCATACCGCTATCAAGAAAGAAACGGTATCTCTGGTCATTAAAGATAGGAAACACCTGAGCTGGATCAATAAAGGTAATGTGTTCAATTAGGGGGAAGGAATCTATCAATGATGTTCACCTTGTAATCGTTCAGCAGTCAGCCCAGACCATAAAATCAAGGCAAAATGAAGTGTTCCTAACTTTAAGACTTCCTGTACCACAGCAATTCTTGATGAATAATTGTATGGATAATTGTGCTGGTTCACAGTGAACCAGCACGCTACCTCTGGCATGGGTGCTATCCCTTTTTATGTTGCAATGCCTTATAAAAGCTGAAGGCTGACTGCTTGAAAAGCTGAACGCTTGCAAATTGTACAGCCTAAAATATCTGCAGCATCTTGCCTAATAGCCCTACCATTGAAATAGCAGCAAAGCCAAGAGCAAATGTAAATAGTCTGACGGTTAATATCCTGTTTTCTCTTAACCCTGCATCTATTTTTACATCCACTCGTTCTATTAGCTTATCTAACTTAACATCAATCTGTTCAAATCGCTTGTCAATCTGTTCAAATCGTTTGTCTACCTGTTCAAATCGTTTGTCCATATCCGATTGCATCGTTGTAAACCGTTTGTTCATATTATCTTCAAGCGATCTCATCCCTGTCTTTACATCATCTACTTGTTGCTGCAAGTGATCAATTTTCATATCCATCTGCTGTTGCAGGTTGTCAATTTTCATATCCATCTGCTGTTGCAAATTGTCAATTTTCAGATCTACTTGTCCAAATCTTACATCCATTTGTTGCTGCAAGTGGTCAATTCTTACATCCATCTGCTGCTGCAGATAACCAAATTTCGTATCTATTTGTTGCTGCAAATTGTCAAAACGAACCTCGAAATATTTTGATGTTGGGATGATATTTGTTACCAATATATCCATTGTTTTTCTATCAAGTGTCAACCCTTCTTCTTTTTCTTCTGTCATGTTATTTTCTCCTTATGCCTTGCTTAAAACCGATACTGTCCGGCTAAACAATACTCATTGGTTGTCTTGGTATACTTGATATTATCGGTAACCCGTTCTCCGTTACCATGTAGATACATAAAATCACAAGTCAGGTTATTCTTTGTGAAGCTGGCACCAAGGGTATAGAATATCCGTTCCACATCTATCACATTGGTCAGGCTTATAGCCTGATCCGGTACAGGGGACGGGTCAGTGAGCAGTCCGGCTCGAATTGCCCAGTCTGAATTGGGTTTGTATTCCATGCCTGTCCGAAATCTGGTTACATCTGTCCAGTCAAGGGTTTGATTAATATCACTCAATACTCTTTGCGTAGTTTGTATCGACTGACCAGATTGTACACCTACAACAGCGTGTTCATCATAATCCACATCCTTCTTCATGCTGCTCCACATGGTTCTGGTAAGGTCAGTGGTAATGGTCAGGTTCTGGGCAGCGTAAAAGGCAATACCAATCCCACAGGTAGCAGGATGGTTGTATTGTCTGGTAAAATTGGCTTTTTCCTGCACCTCCATCAAGGGTGGGGTTGTAGTTCCTGTTGGCACAGGGTATTTTACCCTTGCCTCACCCTTTAATGCCACCTCTGAACCACTTCGATAAACCATGCCAAGCTGCAGGATACTCGATGGCTTAAAGAGCATCCCAGCCTGCCACTCTATATTACTTCCATCACATGTGCCATCCATCTCATAGGTGTAGGCACTCGGTACATCCTTTCTGGCATGTTTTTCCATATCACCGCCTACTATATTCAGCCCAATTCCGGCTGAAACCTGAGGGGCAATCTGTCTTGCCACAGAAATATTGTACACCTTTGTTGACATCTTGATATTGTAGCTTGCCGTTACACCTGATACTGTATCCTGCCAGTCGGTTTTATACCCTGCCGGGGCATAAGCACCATAGCCAATATGATAATTGCCAGCCTGAGCATACCCGCCAATAGCAGGCAGCCAGACATTGGAGGTAACATCTGCACCTGATGCTGAGAATGTTCCTGGTTCATCTGGCATGGCTTTTACAAATACATCCTCCTGAGCCTCATTCTTTTGTGCAGGAAGCGGATTTGCCACCCCATTACCATCGCTGCCATTAATGCAAAGCCGTGATACATCCATGCCAATACACTTGCCCTGCAATTGAGCAAGTCCGGCTGGATTCCAGTATATGGCCGTCCATTCATCAGCAAGTCCAATGGATGCACCGCCCATACCAATCCCTTTTGCCCCAAGCCCGGGACCCTCATATCCGCCAGCTAAGCAATAGCTTGCAGCTGTACACCAAAATACTGTTGCAACGATAACCTTTTTCATCATACAACGATCTCCTTTAATTTTGTAGGGGCGGGTTCATAACCCGCCCCCTTCCAGCCCTAACCCCAACCAACGGAGAACGACATTCACCTTTTTGCAGGACATAAAGTAAGGCAAGCATCTTGCTTGCCTCACAGGCTGGAAGCCTGTGCTGCTTCCTAAAACAATTCCTCTCCCCCTGCAAAATTCTCCTGAGGCAATAAATGGCTGATATGATTCTTATTCAAAGCCATAAAATCTGATTTGTACAACATATTGTCACTCTCAGCCGGATATATCCTGACATCTGTAAGGGCAATAAAATCCTTTGCCCCTGCATTCAATTCATCAATAATCCTTGCATCCTTATATGTATACATTGTCCCTTCAATACGATGAATATTGGTAAAGACTATTACCGGCACCTGAGATTTTTCTACCCACATAACCTTCTCCTTCTCAAAAGTTTACCCCAATAAATTGGGGTGCTGTTCTCAAAGCCTGTCCCTACGGCATTGGATATCTTCCCAAACTACTAAATCCAAATGTCATGAGCTGCTACTTCTCCTCAATTAATCGTATCTTTAATTCTTTCAGTTGTTTATCATCCACCTTGTATGGTGCATCAGTCATCTGGCATATCCCGGACTGTGTCTTGGGAAAGGCAATTACATCACGGATGGATTCTGCCCCAACCATGAACCTCAACAAGCGATCAAGCCCAAGGGCAACCCCGCCATGTGGTGGAGCACCATATTCCAATGCCTCCAGAAGAAATCCAAATTTTTCTTTTGCCTCTTCTTTTGATAGACTTAAAAGACTGAAAACCCTTTCCTGTATATCCCGGGAATGAATTCTAATAGAGCCGCCACCGATCTCTACACCATTGAGTACCACATCATAAGCGTTTGCCTTGACCTTGAGCGGGTCAATATCAAGCAAGGGATAATCTGTTTCCCGTGGAGAGGTAAAGGGGTGATGCATGGCCGTAAACCGTTTTTCCTCTTCATCATACTCAAATAAAGGGGCATTTAGTACCCAGAGAAGGTTAAAGGTGTTCTCTGGAATCATGTTTAATTTTTTGGCTAAGTGCAGCCTTAGCTGGCAGAGGCTCATGAATACTATCTTTGGGGTATCTGCTACAAACAGGCACAGGGAATTTTCATCAGCATTCATCCTATTTAAGATTGCATCCCTTGCCGCATCAGACAGAAACTTTGCAATGGGCGACTCCTTACCCTTAAAATAAGCCAGCCCCTTTGCCCCATAGGTGTTGACAAAATTGGTTAATTCATCAATATCCTTTCGACTCATGGATGCCATATCCGGCACACAGATGCCTCTTACCTGACCACCCTGAGCAATTACCCGATTAAACACCTGACATGCCTCATCCTTAACCAGATCCGTAATCTCTGTTAGTTCCATACCAAACCGTGTATCTGGTGCATCAGAGCCAAACCTATTCATTGCCTCATCAAAATCCATCCTCGGAAAGGGTGTTTTAATCTCTATCCCCAAACCCTCCTTAAAGATAGAAGAGAGCAGATTCTCAATTAATCCGCAGATATCATCTATGCTTACAAAGGATGCTTCAATATCAACCTGAGTAAATTCCGGCTGTCTATCTGCCCGCAAGTCTTCATCCCTGAAACACTTAACAATCTGGAAATACTTTTCAAATCCTGCTATCATCAATATTTGCTTAAAGAGCTGCGGTGATTGAGGAAGTGCGTAAAACTCTCCCGGACTAAGCCTGCTTGGTACAAGGAAATCCCTTGCCCCCTCTGGCGTACTCTTGATGAGCATGGGTGTTTCTACCTCTATATAGCCCATTTTATCAAGGAATTGTCTTGTGGTTTGGCACACCCTGTGCCTTAAGAATAGATTTTTTTGCATCGCAGGTCTTCTCAGGTCAAGGTAGCGATAATGGAGTCTCGCATCTTCTGAAACATTAAGATCATCACTAATAGAAAAAGGTGGTGTCTTTGATGGGTTAATAATGTTTAATTCATGTACCAGAATCTCTATTTCTCCTGTGCCGATGTCAGGATTGACCGTTCCATGAGGTCTGTTGCAAACCTGACCCTTTAGCTCAATTACATACTCACTTCTAATCTCGTGTGCCTTTGCATGGGAAATATCATCTGCTTCTGGTGAGAATACTACCTGAGTAATACCCTCCCTATCTCTTAAATCAATAAAGATTAACCTTCCGTGATCCCTTCGGCGATTGACCCAGCCGGCTAAAACAATTTCTGTTCCTACATCTTTTAGTCTTAGTTCTCCACAATTATGAGTTCTTTTCATTAATGTCATCCTTTTTGCAAGCGTTAATCTGAATTTTGGTAATCGTTCAGGCTATAACATTAAAAGTGTAAGAAGGGGGATATGGAGATATGACATGAGATATGGGGATAATAATATAATCAATGCCTTAAAATCGAAGGGAAGATTACAGGGTTATCATTCCTAAGGGGATAAGT
>JAHIZN010000084.1 GCA_018814245.1 bacterium | reverse complement strand
AGAAGGGAGAAGGGAGAAGGGAGAAGGGAGAAGGGAGAAGGGAGAAGGGAGAAGGGAGAAGGGAGAAGGGAGAAGGGATAAGGGAGAAGGGATAAGGGAGAAGGGAGAAGGGAGAAGGGAGAAGGGAGAAGGGATAAGGGATAAGGGAGAAGGGAGAAGGGAGAAGGGAGAAGGGAGAAGGCAAGGACAAGTGAGTAGTACGACTGGCACTCTGTCCCTATAACGGCAACCATTTGTTACTTGCCATTGTAGTGACAATCCTTTATTCGTTTCCCTCTCAATGACTGACTCATTACTCACGGGTTGATATTTTTCTTGACAAACTATGGCAAATCTGGTAAAGTTAATGGATAATGGATAATGGATAATGGATAATGGATAGGTTTTTAACCTTGTAAATTTGTGCAATTAGAGACATAACTATTCAGTCAGTATCTTTGTAGTATCAAGACGACGGGTGACAGGGATGATATTCTTTTGTCCTTGCTAATAAGCGGCCACAAGAGAAGAGCATCTCTTGCAGGTCGCAGCCACAAGGATTCTCAACACGCAACAATCGATCACATCGTAGCTGCAGGGTGCCAGGGGTGCTGCTCCCTTGTCCATGCTTAACAGATACCCACAAGGAGGCAGCACCTCTGGCAGAGAAAGAACCACAAAGGGTGTAAACTTAGGAAAAATAATTGCAGCGAAACAAGAGTAATTGCAAATAAGAAAAGCCTGACAAGGGACAGAGTCTTTTATGATTTACACCCTTTGTGGATCTTTCTCTGTATTTGCGTACTATTGTTATGTTTCTGCGGCTTAAGGCAACAACCGCACAGGTTGAAATTTGCGTGGATTAATCTTAATTGCACAGCTCAAATTCATTTTCTGCCACAAGGTGAATACAATGAAAAAAATACTGCTTTTATCTATCTTGTTTTTTCCTGCATTCCTTTATGCCGATGACCGTCCAAAATCATTCAATATCTCAGGTGTAAAAATGTTTTCTTCTGTTTATACCGACACTAAAGGGACTGCTACAGGTAAAGATGATGGATTTAAGGTAAGCCAGTCCACAAGACTTCGTCTTGAAGGAAAGACAGAAGAGGGCTTGAATGCCTATATGAATTACGATGATACCAATCAGATAGACCCATTAGAGATGCTGGTTAATTATCAAAGGGATATATTTTCTGCATCACTTGGGCACATGGATATTGTGCTGAATGAAACGGAATTTGCCGGATACAATCGCAGGATGTTTGGGGTAAAATCTGGACTAAAAACCGATAAGTTTCACACTCAGGTATTTGCAGCAACAAATAGGGGTATTCCTAAAACCGCTGCATATCAAGGAAATATTGGGCATAATTCGCAATCTATTTTTGAAGATGAATATGTCCAGAGGAAATATTATCAACTTCTGCCGGAAGAGGTAGTGAATGCCGTTCTGATTGATGATGGTATCCCTGAAAATGGTGGAGGATTTACAACATTAACCCTGAATACAGATTATACTATTGGCACACAACTTCTTACTATTGGCACACAACTTCTTAATGGCACCACAACTCGTGTCCTTGTCCTCACCACTTCGGCAGAAACAGATGCTATCATTCAGGTAGCGTATGAACAAAGCGGCACACTGACGATTAAGGGTCCGGATACAGCAGACGAGGAGATTTGCAGCTATTATAAACTAAGCTACCCTAATCTTATTGAGGGGAAAGAGGTTATTGCCTCTGGTAGTTCAACCCTTATCAGAGGCATAGACTATTCTGTTAATTATTCAGACGGCAGTGTGTATTTTGCTGCAAAGACTGATTTTACCATTGATTATGATTATGCAGCAAAAACCTATTGGCTTGAACCGCCGGTTTTGCCTGGAAGTGAAAGGGTTATGGTAAATGGCAGTCAAAAACAGAGGGAATTAGATTATACCATTAATTATGAGACTGGTGAGGTTCGTTTTTTTGATTCTCATATGAGTGGAATATTCGCAGATTCAGAGATAAAGATTGAATACGAAACAGTAGCAGAAGGCAATCGTTACAGCCTTGCTGGAATGAGGAGCGGATATGCTGTTAAAAAGGGGCTGGATGTGGGCTGCACCTATCTCTTTAAGTCTGATGCTGCCCCTAAGGCAAAAACTACTCAAGCTATGACTCAGATGAGGCAGCAGATATTTGGATTTGATACAAACATCTATCTTGGAGAGAGATTAACGATTACAGGTGAGGTAGCAGTAAGCAGGAAAGAGCCGGGAAATAATGGCAGGATATGTATAGATGATATGGAGGGAGATGACATCCTTACCCGTTGGAAAGTATTGAGTTCCGGAGTAAAAAGTTCGGCAGAAAAAACACCTGAACATGTCTCTCACCCTGAAGATGTTGATAATCATCAGGTATTACGCATCATGGCCGGGATGGGAACAAATACTATTGAGCAAATACTTGCTGCCCCTCTTGATCTTTCCCTTTATTCAATTATTGATTGCTGGATAAAAACACAAGCAAGTACGACAGTAACACTTTGCCTCTATTCAGCAAGCACAAGTTATTTTTCGTATGACCTTGGCTCGGACAAAACAGGAGAATATCTTTCCATCAAAAGGAATTTATCTGGTGATGCGGTTATCTATGGAGAACCAGACCTGAAGACGATTAACCGCATTCAGTTTATTTTTAATAATACAGGCTCTGAGACAGCCACCCTGTATATTGATGACTTAATATCCAAAGAAGGCTCACCCATGAATGGATTGGCAAAAAAGATTGAAACTGAATTCTCAAGTGATCATCTCAAACTTAAAGTCGGGGTTAAGGATATTGACCAAGGGTTTAACCCCATTGGGCTAACAGATTTTGAGTCAATCAATGACAGCCGGACATATCAAGCCGAGGCACAGCTTCCTTTGGTGCAATCAACCATGCTTCTTCTAAAATACGAAAATAAGCTCAAGTCCATGTCTTTACTTGAAAAACAGCTTAAACAGGACATATTGTCTGCCGGGATAAGGTTTGAACCCTCAGATGCATTCAAGGTTAATATTGATTATAAGCAAGAGGATGAAAATGATAAGAAGAATGTACATGTAATAGATAATGTCAATAAAAAAACAACAATAAGTTTTGATACTAACAAGGAAAATATCCTTCATCTTGCCCGCTTTCGATGTTTCAATCGATTGATGAATATCAATGCCAAGGATAATGTTCATAACCTTCATACCTCTTCCAATCATGCTTACTTGCGATTTAACCTTGAACCTGTTCAGGGAATAGAGCTAATCCCTGAATATAAGATTAGATTGACCAAAGATATTAATAAAGATACCAACATGTCTAAGGAGGAGAATATCCTTGGTGCTATAAACATAGCCTCATCTGATAAATTATCAACCATTCTCAGGTATGCTCACGATAATCTCTCAAACATTGTCCTCGACAGCGAGCAATATAATCAGACTCTTTCCATGGAGCTTGGGATTAATGTAGAGAAACGGCCATCCTTGAATACATTCCTTGAGAGTACCCGAAAAAAGCGACTGGAACACCAGTCCATAACCTCCCAAACAGATACCTCTGGCGGAGATATGAAACTTGCCTCTTCTCCATCTGAAAAATGGAAATGGCTGCTTCAGTATCGATTTTCAAGGAGTAATTCTGATGGAATACGGGATAGGGTGGATAATTATACCGGTGAGCTTACCCGATGGTTTAAGGTGTGGAAACAGGCAGGAACCTCGTCCCTGACCCCTCGAATCTGCCAGGACATCATCAACTCAATCACCACTGATACATATCTTCTTATTTGGGAGACAATATTTAAGCAAGGAATCTCTACGAAACTTGCTTATGAATGCTCTGAAAAAGATACCCTGTCAATGGATATTCCATCCATCAAGATAGGATATACTACGGAAAAATGGAACACATCCTCAGAATTTAAGCAAACCAGAAGCAATAACAAGGTGTCTAACCTAAAAACTACAGATTATCTTTTAAGCATGGGTGCAGAATATAAACTTAAGGATAAGATTACAGTAAGTCAGTCGCTTATCTGTACTGACAATAAGTCTACCCATAAGACATGCTATTCCTCATCTACAGAGGTAAAGTGGTGGATAACCAAGATGCTGAATCTTGCTCTCAGGCATGTCTGGTCAGATATTCATAATAAATTAGATGCAAAACAGGATTATTCCTCCAATAAGGTAGATATGGACATGAGTATTGTATTTTAATATAACCATTCAGGCAAATAGGAGTCAGAATAAAAAACCTGCACCGCAATTCTTTAGTTATCAGTGGGAATTGGTAATCGTTCAGGCTATAACATTAAAAGTGTAAGAAGGGGGATATGGAGATATGACATGAGATATGGGGATAATAATATAATCAATGCCTTAAAATCGAAGGGAAGATTACAGGGTTATCATTCCTAAGGGGATAAGT
>JAHIZN010000083.1 GCA_018814245.1 bacterium | reverse complement strand
CAGGAGTAATTGCAAACAAGAAGAGCCGTTGACAAGGGTTCATCTCTTAAGATTTACACCCTTTGTGGATCTTTCTCTTCTCGTTGCAATAGCTGCTGGCTAATAATCCACTAAAAAATCACAGTAGCTGAGTAGTTACCAATAATCTATTATCTCCCTATCTCCTTCATCTCCTTATCACCTTTTTATTACCTGAATAGTTACGAAATTGCAAACAAATTCCACCTGTGCGGTTGTTGCATTAAGCCATAGAAGCATAACAATGGCACGCAAACACAGAAGAAGATCCACAAAGGGTGTAATTCCTTAAGACTATAGCCTCATGCCATGTTCTTCCATTTGCAATTACCTAAATTAATCGTCAATTATTTTCCATATAGATTACACCCTTTGGGGTTCTTTCTTCTTTCGTTACAATTACCGTATACAGTGCTACCCATTTGAGGCAAGAAAGAGCCACTTATTTGTTTTGAGGATTTATTCTCCCGAAAGCCCAACAAAAAATGTATGCATTCCCCGTTTTACAACCAATATTACATCTTCTTTATCCTGAATCTGTTCAACTATTTGGTTAAACTCATCAAGCGAATCGATCGACTGGTTATTTATTCCAATAATCACATCTCCCCTTTGAATCTGTGCTTCAGCAGATGGGGTTCTGGGTTCCACCTTGGTTATAATTACACCCTGTATCTCCGAAGAAATCTTGAACTCTGAAGCAATCTCCGGGGTAATGTTTTGCAGGGTCATCCCCTTCCATGTATGATCATCAGCAGACAGTGTACTGCTCTCTCCGTCGTTTGTCATCTCTTCCAAGACTATGCTGCAAATATCTTCCTTGCCATCCCGCAGAACTGCAACCTCAACCTTTTCTCCGACATCCTTTTCCAATATTTCCGACTGAAGGTCAGATGGCGTAGAAACCTTTTTTTCATTTACCTTTGTGATAATATCCCCTCTTTTTATCCCTGCCTTTTCTGCCGGGCTATTATTCATCACATCTGCCACCAAAACCCCTGACTTGGGATTAACCTTAAAGTGCTTGGCTAAGGTATCATCAATATCCTGAATATAAATACCCAGCCAGGCATGGGTAACCTTACCATGCTTTATTAAGCTATTGATAATATGCCTGGCTATATCTACAGGAATGGCAAATCCAATACCCTGACCACCAGCAACAATGGCTGTATTAATCCCAATTACCTCACCATGAATATTTACCAGAGGTCCACCGCTATTACCGGGATTAATGGATGCGTCTGTTTGAATAAAATTCTCATATTGTGTTCTCTGTCCAAGACTTCTCCCCTTTGCACTTATTACACCAACGGTAATGGTGTGCTCCAGACCAAAGGGGTTGCCGATAGCAATTACCCATTCTCCAATCCTTGTCTTTGATGAATTTCCTAATTTAGCTGTTGGCAAAGAATCTGAAACATCAATCTTGATAAGAGCCAGATCCACTTTTGGGTCTGTTCCAACAATCTTACCCTTGAATTTCCTGCCATCGAGCAGATGAACAACTATTTCATCTGCTCCCTTGACTACATGATTATTGGTAAGGATGTAGCCGCGCGAGTCTACAATAAATCCAGTGCCAAGGCTTTGGTCCTTAAATTCACGCTGATTATTTCTGCCAAAAAAATCCTTGAAAAAGTCCTCAAAGGGTGTTCCCTCGAACCCAAACCCTGACCCCAAGTTTCCGTTATCCCGAATCGTCTTTTCCACACTCAGATTGACCACACATGGGCTTACATCCTCGGCTACGGTAACAAAGGCATCCTGCAAGCTGACTGCATCCTTTGCCCTTGGACAATGCTCAGTCTTTTCAATATGTAACCCATTCATACACCCTGAAATATACTTATGTGCCCCAACACCAACACCTATCAATCCACCAAAAATCATACAAACAAGGATAAGCAGCGTATATTCAAACCTCTTAGACTTTATCCACATCTTAAAATACCTCCAAATTCCTGAATTTTGTATACCTGAATAATTCGAATTTTGTCCATATTATAACAAGAGAAAGGGTATCTGTCAAGGTTTTTTTCTGGCGAGGTAATCTCGTGCTATGGTGGGATACTATCTCTCAAATTAAGTTTCCACCTCTTTGATACACTTGCATTTCTTCACTTGTCATAATGAAAATTAGTAATCGTTCAGGCTATAACATTAAAAGTGTAAGAAGGGGGATATGGAGATATGACATGAGATATGGGGATAATAATATAATCAATGCCTTAAAATCGAAGGGAAGATTACAGGGTTATCATTCCTAAGGGGATAAGT
>JAHIZN010000082.1 GCA_018814245.1 bacterium | reverse complement strand
GCTTGCGCTGTCTTTTTTCTTCCTGCTTTTTCTTTTTTGCCAAATCTTTCTGACGCTTCTGATACTGAAAGTTAGGTTGTGCCAATTTGTCACCTCTTTAGCAGGTATTCCTGATTATGAAAAAAAGAAAAAGAGCCGGGTTCTGAACTCAACTCTTTTGCAGATAAACATCTTTTGTTTGGAGTCCGGAGCCTCGCAAACATAACATGGCGGAGAGGGTGGGATTCGAACCCACGTGAAGGTGTTAAAGCCCTCAAATCGATTTCGAGTCGACCCCGTTACGACCACTTCGGTACCTCTCCGTAAGTAAATAATTATTTACCACAAATGCACAGAGGATTTTTCATGCTTCTGCACTCCGTGCCTCTGTGCCTCTGTGGTAAATTTATGGCTCTTTCTTGCCTCAAATGGGTAATCTTATTTTATCGGTTCTTCTGTAAATTTTGTAAAAATAGGCTAACCTGTGCAAACAGAAAACACCACTTGTTGGCAGAGAAAGAATCACAAAGGGTGTAATTCCTTAAGACTATAGCCTCATGTCAGGTTCTTCCATTTGCAATTACCTGAATTAATCGTCAATTATTTTCCCTATAGATTACACCCTTTGTGGTTCTTTCTTCTTTCGTTACAAAGGGCTACCAATTTGAGGCAAGAAAGAATCAAATTTATTCTCTCTTCGTTCTCTGAAAAAGCGTTGAATCAATTCTCTTGACTCTTGCTCTAATACCCCGCGGATAACCTCGATTTGGTGATTTAATCGAGGATTTTGTACCAAATTTACTATTGAACCACATGCCCCAGCCTTTGGATCATCTGCACCATAAACTAACTGCTTAATCCTTGCCCAGACCATTGCACCTGCACACATTCCACATGGTTCAATGGTTACAAACATGGTTGTCTCAGTCAATCGATGATTTCCAATAATAGCAGCAGCCCTTTGTATGGCAAGTATCTCAGCATGGGCTGTTGGATCCTTGCGAGTCTCCACCTCATTATGTGCCCTGGCAATAATCTCTGATTGAGAGGCAGCATCTCTGGCAAGGGTAATTATTGCTCCAACAGGCACCTCATTGCATTGATATGCTGCCCTTGCCTCAACAATTGCTTCCTCCATAAAGTATTCAAACCCTTTCATTTTTCAATCCTTGAGGAAATTATGTCTGAATTGGTGCGCCCGAGAGGATTCGAACCTCTAACCTACTGATTCGTAGTCAGGTACTCTATCCAATTGAGCTACGGGCGCATGATGCTGCGATAGGTAAATATTCAGATATTGGCTATCATCAGTCAGATTCTGCGTGATTATGTCTCTTGTTGACGAGGCAGGTGATACTGACTATGGATAGAGTTGAATGCTTACTGATATAGAATATCAAATTTTTTCTCGTATGTCAAGAAAAATCACTGTGCAAAATGAAAAACTTGTTTCAGAAAAGTAAACCTGTGAGGGGTAAACTCCTGCAGGAATCTAATCTGTCTGTAGCTTACCCCTCAGAACAGGAGTGTTAGCCCAAAGTAGAAATGTCCTATTTTTACCAAAGCAGAAGTGTCCTGTTTTGTGTTAGATGAAGAACCCATTGTGGTATAAGGCAATTGTAATGAAAAGAGCCTGACAATGGTTGTTCTTAGGATTTACACCCTTTGTGTTTCTTCCTCTGTCCTTATTTCAGAAGACATTATGGCATATTTATAGGACATTTCCATTTTGGTAGAATAGGACATTTCTACTTTGGGCTAACAGTTTGAAAATTTACATTGACATAAAAGGAAAATTATTGTATAATAAAATATTTATTTAAGTTGTAGGGAATAGTCCTGACCATTCTCACAATAAATATTATCAAAGATGAGGTGTAAACATGGAGACAGTAACACGGCTTTTAGAAGAGTATAAGTTTCAGATCAGGGAGAACCCATATTACGGGATTGGTGGGCAAAATTGCTTTCCTTTTCATAGCTTTGAAGGCACTATCCCCCATATGCCCAAGCTTGCCCTTGAGGTGTATGACACTCCGGATGAGGAATGGCCAGAGGCTGTGGCTGAGGTCTATCAAGATGTATGGAACAATCCGGTTGATTGGGCAAAAACCATTGAAACCAAGTATAAGCCTGATATGATTTGTTTACAGCTTGCCAGTACAAACCCAATGGGCGATGATACCTCTCCGGAAAGGGCAGCTGAGATAGCAAAGGGTGTTGCTGAGGCAATAAATCTACCCTTGATTGTTTATGGGTGCGGAAATGCAGAAAAGGATGGCAAGGTATTAAAAAAAGTGGCAGAGGCATTGTCATTCAAGAAATCACTTATTGGTCCTGTGTCAGAGGGAAATTACAATACAGTTGGTGCTGCTCTTTTGGCTTATGGCCACTATCTTATTGCCCAGACACCAACAGATGTCAACCTTTGTAAACAGCTCAATATCCTTTTATCTAACCTTGGGGTACCTTTAGATAATATAATTATTGACCCTACCCCTTCTTCCCTTGGTTATGGGCTGGAATATACCTATTCTATCATGGAAAAGATCCGCTGTGCTGCCTTTCAGACCAGTGATGATAAATTGAATCTGCCGATTATCGGTAATATTGCTGGTGAAGTCTGGAAGATAAAAGAGGTAAAGATAGACGATAAGAGCATGGGGGATACAGCAAAAAGGGGTATTTTCTTTGAGGCAATGACTGCTATCTCATATATTCTGGCAGGAGCAGATATTGTGGTTCTGCGTCATCCACAGACGCTGGTTATGATTAGAAAATGGCTGGCAGATATGGCGGGAACTGTAGGGGCAGACCTGTGTGTCTGCCCTGATAAGCAAGAAACCCGGTCTGACAGGTCTGACTTGTCAGACCAGTCCGACCGGTCCGACCGGTCCGACCAGTCCGACCAGTCAGAGATAAAAATAATCCAGTCTGCTTTTTCTGTATTCCGTGGGCTGGGAGAAGGATTAACAGGGGAAACATATACCAGTGCATTAGTTATGGAGTTAAAGCAACAAGGGCTTGAGACTGAAAGGGATATACCCCTGACAATAACCTATAAGGGTGTAGAGGTTGGCAGTGTTAAAGATAATATCAGGGTTGGAAATACCCTTGTTGTTATAGGCTGCAAGGACAAAAATACCCTGCACAGATACCTTGTATCACAGGGTCTGTCCTGTGGAATAGGCTTGTCATTTGAGGAAACATTGAATATTGTTTATGCGAAAAGGGAGCAATAATATGGGAATGGTACATGTAACAGCTGAGGTAGTTAATCCAGGGGATACAGAGAGACGGTGGGAAGGATTATTCCTTGTAGATACTGGTTCTATTGACTGTATGGCTCCTGGAAAATATCTGCGAGAGATTGGGATTGAACCCAGTGGAAAACGGAGTTATGAATTGGCTGATGGAACAGAGATAAAGATGGATGTTGGTGTTGCCAAAATAGAATTTATGGGTGAGATGATCGGTGCAACCATAATCTTTGGTAAGGATGATATAGAACCTATTCTGGGTGTAATAGCCCTTGAGTCTGTTGGGATTGAGGTTGATCCACAGACCCAGCGGCTAAAACGGCTTCCGGCTGTGAGGCTGAAGGGGATAATGTACTAAAGTATCATTGCATTTGCAGTAGGGGCAGGTTCCAAACCTGCCCTTGTAGGGGCAGACCCCTGTGTCTGCCCTCTGTTTGCCCCTCTGCGTGCCTTAATATCAGGCTGAAGGGAATGTTTGCTGAGTATCATTGTATTTGGGAGTAAATGATGAATGAGGTTGCAATTGCGAAAAAGATAATAGCAGAAGAGCTGCGACAGGCAGGAATAAATGTCCTTAAGTTTATTCTTTTTGGCAGTAGGGCAAGAGGGGATTTCAAGAAAGATAGTGATTGGGATTTTTTTGTGATTATAGACAAGAAACTGGATTTTCAACAAAAAAGAAAAATGTCATCAGGGATAAGAAGAAAATTAGCTGAGAGTAATATCCCAAATGATATCATTATGCAGGCAAAATCCATAGTAGATGCAAGGAAGAATAATGTTGGATATTTATCGTATTATGCACTAAAGGAAGGCATGGAAGTATGAACGCTCTGGAGATTGCAGAACGGGTGAAGGAATTTATACTTAATAGATTGGAGGTAATGATATGAAAACTTTTACGCAAGCATTGGAAAAGCATAAACCCTGTCCATTTTATAAAGAGGGTGCTTGTTGCCGGGCGTGTTACATGGGACCCTGCAGGATTACTGATAAGGCAAAAGAGGGTGTCTGTGGTGCCACGGATTCCACAATCTCTGCCAGAAATCTCGGGCGAATGGCTGCTGCTGGGGCATCATCCCTGTCTACGGCTGCCATTTCCATGCTAAATAGCCAGCAAAAAGGGAATTGGTTTTCTTCACAAGAGGAAAAGGGATTGGATCTAAGCAAGATTTTGCCAGCAGAAAGGGTTACCCTGCTCAATCGTCTGCATCTTACCCCGCGAAATATCCAACGGGAGATAGTGGAATTACTCCATAGGGTCAGCATAGGCGTTGATCAGGAGTGTGAACACATCCTTCTGCAAACCCTTCGCATGAGCCTTGGCGGGGTACTTTCTTCTGCACTTTTGCCAGATGATAAAGGGTCAGCAACAGTAGATATTGATACAGCTATGCTTTCAAGTGAAAAACCAACCGTCATCCTGTTTGGCAATGTGCAATTGAGCTCTGATAAGATAAATATTGTCCGCGTAGATTCCTTGCTCAAGCTGGAGGCACTCCTTACCTCTGGATTGGTTGATGTAGTGTTTTGCGACGCGATACCGGCATCTGTTAAATATATGGGTGAATGTTATCACACAACCTGCGTTTCTGATTCTTCGGGGATTGTGGCAAAGGCAATCGGGAATCAGTCCAAACGCACCCAAACCCTGAATTTCAAGGGAGCAATAAAGCAGCCAAAACTGTCTGCACGAATACTTAAGAATGCCATTATGGAATCAAATATCCGTGGGATTGTCTGGCTTAGCGGGTGCATAAACCCGTGCCTGTCAGATGAAAGGGAGAAAATAGTCAGGGAATTAGTTGCCAATGATGTATTGGTAATCGTTACCGGCTGCTCTATTAACCAACTCATGGATACCAATCTGCTTCATCAACCGGTTGCCCCTACCGGTGAATTCTTAAGGGAATTTTGTGAAAAAGCAAACATTCCGCCAGTAATATATCTTGGAACCTGTCTGAAAGAGGGGGCAGTAATCAGGCTGCTGAATGAAATATGCGGGGCAGCAGCTATTGGAGATTTATCATCCTTACCTGTAGGCTTGGTTCTTCCTTCATGGCGAAGCGAACGAAATATCTCTCTTGTGCTTGCTGCAATTGCCTGTGGGATCTCGGTCCGGGTCAACTCACACCTTCCCATTAATTCAGAGGTGCGCGGATTTTTAGGAAATAAATGTAGTGAGATTGTCCTTGGACATCTCCTGAAGGATGATGCATCTATTCTGGAATATATTAACCGCAAACGGGAACGGCTATCCCTTTCATCATCATTGAATACTTATGTGCCTGAAGCAACGAATATGCAGGAGGATTATCTGGATACAGCGGCTGCGGCTGCGTTTTCCATATACAAGGAATTGGGGCACGGGCTGTCTGTTGATGTTTACAAAAACGCATTGGTTGTGGAATTAAAACATATGGGGCTGCAAACATCGTTTATAAAGGTACCTATCACCTATCTTGGCTCAACAATCTCTGAGTGTGAGGAATTGCTGGTAGAAGATGATGGAATTATCATTATAGGAAATGCTGCAGTAAAGAATCGGTTAAAAACAGCCCTGACAGGGGCAAAGAAAGAAAAGGGGCTTTGGATTGTCTTTGACAAGGAGATGCTCAGGATAGGGTGTGTTGAATTGGCAAAAGGGTCAGCTGCAAGAGGTGCTTAAAATGATTGGAGTATTAACAGATTATAGAAAAGAGATAATCGATGAAATTAAAGGTTTGCCTGATGAAAAAACAAAAGAGGTTCTTGAATTTGTTTGTTTCATAAAGCATAGGGAAGTTTTATCAAAAATTGATACTACTCAGGCGTACTTCTGGACACCTAAATGGCAAGAGATGGAACAAAAAGCTAATGAAGACATTAAAGCTAACAGAATACACCAGTATCATTCCATTGAAGAATTTAAGATGAAGATGGAAGGGAATAGCTGACTGCTGAACGATTACTTGCAAGGGGGTGGAGAGAAAATGGGTGAGGTTAAGGTAGGAGTAAAATTAGAAAACTATGGAGACCGTTATATGTTTGAGGAAGGAAAACTGCCGGAAGAAAAGATAAGAAGGCATATTACTACTGCCTTAGTAGATACAGAGTCTACCTTACTTCTCTTGCCACAGGATATTGTATAGAAACTTGGATTACGAAGATTGAAAAAGGTGATTGTTGCCTATGCAGATGAAAGAAAAGAAGAAAGGGATGTGGCTGGTGTTGTAACCCTTACCATTGGTGACAGGGCTGCCAATCTGGATTGTGTGGTTGGTCCTCCACTATGTGAGCCGCTTATTGGGCAGATAGCATTGGAAGAGATGGACCTTGTGGTTGATTGCAAGGACCAGATGCTAAAACCCAGACCAGAATCACCAATACTTCCTTTGTTGAAATGTAAATAATTCACAAAATGTCAGGAGGAAATCTATGTTTGAAGAAATAACAGTTTGTCCAGCAACGCAAGCGATGCTGCAAAAGGCAAAGGATGAAAATATCAAGACATGCTTTGACCGGGTAAAGGATCAAAAAGGGTGTCCATTTGGTGATACAGGGGGGTGCTGCCGTGTTTGCAGCACTGGTCCGTGTAGAATATCGCAGAAAAAGGCTGATGAGGAGACAGGGCTTTGTGGTGCTTCAGCAGATATTATTGCGGCAAAAAACTTTGTTCGCATGATTGCTGTTGGAACCGCAGCACACTCTGACCATGCCCGGGGTGTAACTGAGGTGCTTTTGCTGGCTGCCAAGGGAAAGATTCCGGGTTATACCATAAAGGATGAAAAAAAGCTCTTGATGCTGGCAGGGGTGTTTGATATCCCTACTGAGGACAGAAAGATAAAGGATATTGCCATTGAGTTGGCAGAGAGGTGTCTGGAGGAGTTTAGTAAGGATGAGTCTCTTACCTTCCTGAAAAGGGCACCATTAAGCAGGCAGGCACTGTGGCAGGAAAAGGGTATTGCCCCAAGGGGGATTGACAAGGAAGTGGTTGAGTCCATGAGCATGACCTTGATGGGAAATTCCCATGATTACAAGGAGATTATGGATGCCGGCACGCGTGCCAGTCTTGCTGATGGCTGGGGTGGATCCATGATTGCTACCGAGCTTCAGGATGTCTTGTTTGGCACACCAAAACCCTTGCGGTCCAAGGTAAACTTAGGTGTGCTTAAAGCCGATGAGGTAAACATCATTGTTCATGGGCATGAGCCGCTCCTGTCTGAGATAATTGTTATGGTAGCTAAGCTAAAGGATATGATTGATTATGCCAAAAAACATGGTGCTAATGGTATTAATATTGCCGGGATATGCTGCACTGCCAATGAGGTCCTGATGCGTCATGGGATTCCACTTGCCGGTAACTTTATCCAGCAGGAGCTGGCTATTATTACCGGTGCAGTAGAGGCAATGGTGGTTGATGTTCAGTGTGTATTCCAGAGCCTGCCTCAGATAGCTCAATGCTATCATACAAAGGTTATTACCACCAATAAAAGGGCAAAGATACCGGGTGCTGTTCATATTGAGTTTGATGAACACGATGCAATAAAGTCTGCACTTGAGATTATTCGTATGGCGATTGAAAATTACCCAAAAAGGGATAATGTCAAGGTTGATATCCCTGATGAGGCGATTGATCTGGTGGCTGGTTTTTCTCATGAAACTATAAATCATATGCTGGGC
>JAHIZN010000081.1 GCA_018814245.1 bacterium | reverse complement strand
TATTCAGGCATACAGAATTCAGGAGTCAGAATACAGAATGAAGACGGCGACCACAAGGGTCGCAGCTACAAGTTTCTCACGAATAGCTGTAGCTGCAGGGCTTGTCCCTGCCATAATCATTCCTATGCCTGAATAGTTACAAATTAGAATAATATCCCCTTATCTCCTCCATCTCCTCATCCCCCTTCTTACACTACCTGAATAGTTACTATTTTTTAAACCAGAAAATATCTTTTGTAACAATTTGCTTTTGTTCATTTAGTTCTCTATCCTTTGCAATTTTTCTGATTGTGCCTAACCAGCTATCTCAAGGAAGGGTTTTTAGCTCGTCTAAAGCTATTACCCTAACTATTCTCTGTCTTTGGCAGATTAGTTTCAGCAGAACCCTTTTCCTTTTTCTTGTAATCAGTGTGATAAAATCCAGAGCCCTTAAATATAAACCCTGCCCCTGGAGAAAACAGTCGCTTCATTGTGCCTGTACATTTCGGGCATTTTTCGACATGGTCATCGTTCATTGATTGAAATATGTCAAATTTTTCTGCACAATCATTACAAACATATTCATATGTTGGCATTATAATCCTCCTGCCTTATATAATCGCGAATCTCGAATTGCGAATTGCGAATCTGCAGAAAAGGAACAGATTCGCAATTTCTTCCAGGGTTGCTTCCTACAATTCGCGATTCGCAATTCGAGATTCGCGATTCAGAGAAAGCTGATAGCTGACTGCTTACAATTAACACATAGAGCCGGGCCCGGTTTGATTAACCGTGCCCGGCTCATATTTTCCATTCTCTATCCGCGAGGGATTAATTCCCCGACTGCCATTCTTCCTGCATGCGTGATGAGTTTAATACATCCCCATTCCCGGATCGCCGCCGCCAGGCATTGGAGATGTTTTTTCCTTTTCCGGCATATCGGTAATCAGGCACTCTGTGGTCAGCATTAGTGCTGAAATTGATGCTGCATTCTGAAGTGCGGTTCTGGTTACCTTAGCTGGATCGATTACCCCTGCCTTGACCATGTCTTCAAAGGTATCGGTAGCTGCATTATAACCATAAGCAAAATCCTTGTTGTTTCTGATTTTGTCGATAACAATAGAGCCTTCTTGTCCAGCATTTGCTGTTATCTGTCTTATTGGTGCCTCCATAGAATTTTTTATAATGGTTGCCCCTAACTTTTCATCTCCTGAAAGTGTGGCTATAAGCTCATCTACAACGGTTTGAGCTCTCAGCAGCATGATGCCGCCGCCAGGTACAATCCCTTCCTCAACAGCTGCTCTGGTAGCATGAAGGGCATCCTCAAACCTTGCTTTTTTCTCCTTCAACTCTGTTTCGGTTGCTGCCCCAATGCTGATAACAGCTACACCGCCGGATAACTTTGCCAATCTCTCCTGAAGCTTTTCTTTATCATAATCTGAGGTTGTATCCTCAACCTGAAGCCTTATTTGAGATATTCTTGCCTCGATATCCTTCTTTGAGCCGGCTCCCTCAACAATAACCGTGTTTTCCTTATCAATATTTACCTTCTTTGCTCTGCCAAGGTCCTCTAATTTTACATGCTCAAGCTTCATGCCCAGATCCTCAGAGATAACTATTCCGCCAGTAAGGATAGCGATGTCCTCAAGCATTGCCTTTCTTCTGTCTCCAAAACCAGGGGCTTTTATGGCAACACACTTCAGTGTCCCTCTGATCTTGTTTACTACCAATGTTGCCAGAGCCTCACCATCAAGGTCCTCAGAAATAATCACAAATGATTTGCCCATCTGGACAATTTTCTCTAAAATAGGAAGGATGTCCTTCATTACGCTGATCTTTTTCTCATAGATAAGAATAAATGGATCCTCCATAGAGCAATTCATCTTCTCAGGATCTGTTACAAAGTAGGGAGAGATATACCCACGGTCAAATTGCATCCCTTCAACTACTTCCAGAGATGTTATGATGGTCTTTGACTCCTCTACGGTGATAACCCCATCCTTGCCAACCTTTTCCATAGCATTAGCAATCAGGTCTCCAATTGTTCTATCCATATGAGCAGAAATGGTGGCTACATCAGAAATATCCTTTTTATCGCCTACCTTTTCTGACTTTCTTCCTATTTCCTTGATAACCTCTTCTACTGCCTTGTCTATCCCTCTTTTTAATTCCATTGGATTGGCACCGGCAGCAATATTCTTTACACCATTCTTATAGATTGCCTGAGCAAGAACGGTTGCGGTTGTTGTACCATCACCAGCGACATCAGATGTCTTGCTGGCTACCTCTCTGACTAAATGAGCACCCATATTTTCATAGGGATCCTGAAGGTCTATCTCCTTTGCCACTGTAACACCATCACAGGTAATAGTAGGAGAGCCCCACTTTTTATCGATAATCACATTTCTACCCTTTGGACCAAGGGTAACCTTTACTGCCTCAGCAAGGGTATCCATTCCCTTCATGATGGATTTTCTTGCATCCTCACCAAACAAAAGCTGCTTTGCCATTTTTAACTTACCTCCATATTTTCAATTTACTTCTGAGCTAACATGTTGCAATTATTCAATAATCCCAAGGATATCATCCTGATGCATGATAAGACATTCCTCAGTTTCAATCTTTATATCAGTGCCTGAATACTTGCCAAAGAGCACCTTATCGCCAACCTTAACCTCCATGGCAATCTTGTCACCCTTTTCTGTTATCTTGCCGAGTCCAACTGCCAATATCTCACCCTTTTGTGGTTTTTCCTTGGCTGTATCAGGGATGATTATCCCACCCTTTGTCTTTTCTTCGCCCTCAACCCTTTTAACAATGACCCTGTCGCCTAATGGTCTAATCTTCATACCGTGTCCTCCTTTTATTAATACTTGACCGCCAAACTTATGTTTGCGGTTCAGACTGATAATCAGTCAATCCATAGTCTAACTTATTCCCACCCCCTTTATTACAAAAGCGTTCAGTTGTCAGCTATCAGCAATGAAAGGCTAAAGCCTAAACTCCAACCATATTCCTGAATCTCGAAATAGCGCGAAAGAGCGAATCTACAAAAATGGAACAAATTTGCGATTCACAATCCGCGATTTTTGTCAGAGGTGCTGCCTCAATTTTTAATTTCTTTTCCTTTCCTCATTTTTAATTCATAATTCATAATTTTTAATTTCACTCTCCAACCTTATACTCACCATCTATGACATCCCCTTCCTTTGCCGTACCAGAGGAATCATGAGGTGTCTGCTGCTGAGACTGAGCCTGTGCCTGTTGTGCCTCAGCCTGTTTGTACATCTCTTCGCCTATCTTTTGCGAAGCCTTGCCCAATTTTTCGATGCCCTTATTCACATCAGCAATGTCTTTTTTATCAACAGCACTTTTCAGCTCAGAGATGGCATCCTCTATCTCCTTCTTTTCAGCATCATTGAGCTTATCCCCATACTCACTCATTGCCTTTTGTGTAGCATAGATAAGGGTATCTGCCTGATTAAAGGTTTCTATTTCTTCCTTTTTCTTCTTATCCTCTTCCTCATGTGCCTTTGCTTCCTCAACAAGATTTGCCACAGTATCCTTTGACAATCCAGAAGAGGCAGTGATGGTTATCTTCTGATCCTTTCCAGTAGCCATATCCTTAGCCATTACTTGCAAGATACCATTAACATCAATATCAAAGATTACCTGAATCTTTGGCACACCCCTTGGAGCCGGCGGAATTCCCACCAGATGGAATCGACCCAGCGTCTTATTATCTGCAGCCATCTGCCGTTCACCCTGAAGCACATGAATCTCTACCTCAGTCTGACCATCTGCGGCAGTAGAGAATATCTCCTCTTTCTTGGTAGGTATTGTTGTATTTCTCTCTATCATTTTCGTAAACACACTGCCAAGCGTCTCAATCCCAAGGGAAAGCGGTGTAACATCCAAGAGCAAAACATCCCTTACCTCACCCTTAAGAACCCCTGCCTGAATAGCTGCACCTATGGCTACAACCTCATCTGGATTAACCCCTTTATGAGGCTCCTTGCCAAACAGCTTTTTTACTAATTCCTGAACCTTGGGCATTCTGGTCATCCCGCCAACCAGAACAACCTCATCTATCTTAGAAATCTGTATCCCGGCATCAGATAATGCCTTTTGACATGGACCAGCACTGCGTTCAATCAGGTCATCCACGATCTGCTCTAATTTTGCTCTGGTCAGGGTAATATTCATGTGTTTTGGACCAGATGCATCTGCTGTAATAAACGGCAGATTTATCTCTGTAGACATGGTTGTAGAAAGCTCACACTTTGCCTTTTCTGCTGCCTCTTTAAGCCTCTGGATAGCCATCCTGTCCTGCTTCAAATCTATCCCCTGGTCCCGTTTATATTCCTCAGACAACCAGTCGATTATCTTTTGATCAAAGTCGTCGCCGCCAAGGTGAGTATCACCATTGGTTGCCTTTACCTCAAAGACGCCCTCTCCTATTTCCAGGATAGAGACATCAAAGGTTCCGCCGCCAAGATCATAGACAGCAATGACTTCATTCTTCTTTTTATCCAATCCATATGCCAATGATGCGGCTGTTGGCTCATTGATAATCCTCAATACATCTAATCCTGCTATTTTGCCTGCATCCTTGGTTGCCTGTCGTTGGGAATCATTGAAGTATGCTGGTACAGTGATAACTGCCTCAGTCACCTTTTCCCCAAGGTATGCCTCTGCATCCTGTTTTAGCTTCTGGAGAATCATGGCTGCTATTTCCTGGGGTGAATACTCTCTATCCCCGGTCTTTACCCATGCATCCCCATTCTTTGCCTCTACAACCTTAAAGGGTGCCTCTTTTATCTCCCTGCTGACCTCGTTGTACTTTCTCCCAACAAATCGCTTGATAGAAAACAGGGTGTTTTCCGAATTAGTCACAGCCTGTCTTTTGGCTATTTGACCTACCAACCGCTCCCCTGTTTTGGTATAAGCAACTATCGATGGTGTGGTTCTCCCACCCTCTGAATTGGAGATAACCACAGGCTCACCACCCTCCATAACAGCCACACACGAATTGGTTGTGCCAAGATCAATCCCGATCACCTTTCCCATATTCATCAACTCCTTATATTAAAGATAAAATTAAAAATTATGAATTAAAAATTAAAAATGAGGAAAGGGAAGAAAATTAAAAAGAATAAGATTGAAAATTATATTTCATTTTTTCTTATTTCTTCTTCTCCAATTTTTAATTCATAATTCATAATTTTTAATTTTTAATTTTCCCCCACTGCTTCTTCTATCAAATCATTCAGAAAATTGGTATTCACAGGCTTTCGCATAAATGAGTATGCCCCTCTCTCCATAGCTTCAATCATTAATTCCTCGGTGGTAAAGGCACTGGTAATTATCACCGGAAGCTTTGGTTTGCTGATATGTATCTCTCTTAATATTTCCATCCCCATCCATCCGGGCATACTAATATCCAGCACAACCACATCTATAATCTCTGCCTGAACTATCTTAACAGCTACAGGGCTGCTGGAGATAATCTTTGTAACATACCCCCTGCTTCTAAGGGTTATAGAAAGCTGTCTTTGAACCGCAATATCATCATCAATAATAAGAATGGTATCAATGCCCATTTTTTGCTTCTCCATTTGATAGCTGTCAGTCATCAAATTATTATAAGCGTTCAGCTATCAGCAGTTAGTTATATATATGTAATCCGATAAATAACTTGACATAATAGTTGAATTCCACTCCTCGGATGGGTTAGAGGCATTCCCCTCCTCGGAGGGGTAGGGGTGGGTTCTTTCCTTCTGAAGAAGGAACAACACATCCACTGTTATATGCAATCCATTAATTAAGTTGACATATCTCGTAGGGACATCCCTGCCAGAGGGGCTCCCTCCTTGTAGGTGTCTGTTGTTTTGTTGCCTTCACGGACTACAACTATTATGTTCAGTTATTTATTGGTTTGCATACATGACTCCAGTCACATATAACAATAAGCAAATTTCATGCCAGAATTATTGATTATAGTGCAATAGGCTTATTATTAACGAATTACAGTATCTAATTGATTGTTTAATTGTAAGGTGTGCTGCCATTTTGGCATTCATAGAGATGCCATTTTGGCAATCTTAGTCTTGTGGTTGTCGAGTTTATGCAAACTTTTTCGATCTGTGCGGTTACTGATAATTATATCAAATCAATAGTGCTGCGTCATCATTAAAGTTTAGAATTAAACATGTGTCGCTCCTGCCCCTGTGAATGCAGTGGCAGGAATGATAATATTCCAGCGATGCTTGGAAGAAATTAAAGTTATTTTATATCCTAACATTTAATTGTGACGCAGCAGCAGGATTTTCATACTATCTTTATGTTTTATATATTTTTCTTATATTTGCCTATATTTTTTACATTTTTTTATGCTTTTGAGAATTTTTTTACATTTTTTCAAAAAAATGTAAAAAAATTCTTGACATAATCCAAGAAATGTGGTATTATATAATATATCGTGAATAGAAAAGAAAGAATGAATATTTGAAAGGCGGTCAATAACCATGCAAATTTCAGTCATTCAGTCATTCAGTCATTCAGTCATTCAGTCATTCAGTCATTCAGTCATTCAGTCATTCAGTTAAGCATAAGCAGTGTTCCTTGCAAGATGCAGGTACATCAGTTTCTGAATCAAAGCCCAATAATATCAAAAATGACAACAAAAAGCGTTTTGACTTAAATTAAGTTGAAACGCTTTTTTTGTGTCTGAATCAAAGTAAGCGTTCAGCTTTTCAAGCAGTCAGCCTTCGGCATCACCCCCTATTCCTTGTCAGCGGGGGACAGGCATTATGGTGTAAAAACAGAAAGGTGTAAAGCATAGGAACGCTTCATTCTTCTCATGGAAGAAGGGCAGGTTTGGAACCTGCCACTACGAGAGACTTATCCTTACCCACATCTTTGGGGGACAGAATTCTGACGGAAAATGTTGCAAAATAACAGAAGCATGTATCACAAAATGATTAATAATTCATTAATTCAGCAATTGTTGAATTAATGAATTAATGGTGGTTGGACTTGTGAGTAAGGATAAGTACGAGAGAGGGATGGGGTGAGGGTTCCACTGCCTTGATTTTATGGTATTATCCCCTACTGGCGTGGACAGGGGTGGTGCTTTCTGCTGACAGCTGAAACGATTAACGAAGATCAACACTCAAGGTTATCCAAGGGTGTTTTGACTTAAAGCTTGAGTGAAAGAAAGGAGGTGAGTAAAATGGCTGTAGAGAAAGCGATTGGTTCTTCGACAGGCTGTTACGGAATTGCTAATCAGTGTCAATACCATACCATATATAGTGCCTGCTAAAAAATTAGCACAATATACCATATGTTTCTTGTGCCGGATTTCTATTCTGTAACAGCCTGTCGGGCAAAATCCAAGCTTTCTAAACAGAATGCGGAGATAATAGTTAATATTGTAAGAGGTCTTAGGGAATCTGGGAAGTGTGAGTTTGCCCCAACTGTTCGTGGTTGCATTATGATTGCCAAGACTCTTAATGATCAAAATCTAATTCCTTCTCATTCAGATGGGTTCTTGAAGATGTGCCAAGATATATTAGCCTCTGAGACAAGCAGAGTCGGTTCTAAAACCAATCAAACCAAGGTAAAAGAAGTAGTCAAGGGCCTTGTTGAGAAAGAAATTGGTAAGACCAAGATCGTAGAAGAGATTGAGAAGAAATCCGAGAAAGAAACTGCTGTAGTTTAGGCATTGAGGAATAATAAAATAAAATTGGAGGTGAATGAAATGCTGATGCGGGCATTTTCTAAGGTTGATAAAGAGGGTAAAATAAAGCTACCCGACAATATTCAACGGGCAGCTGACTTAAAAGAAGGCCAATTGGTCGAGGTGAAGATTGTAGGAGCAAGTAAAAAGAAAAACATATTAGTCTCGGCCAGAGATAACGCAAGATAAATACATAAATTCCTATTGTGTATGGGGAGAAAATAATGAGAGATGTTAATAATTTGCCGGGAATTCATAAAGCAAGGACGATGCTTAGTGCAAAGAAGCGTTCTATGCCAAGGATTCAGAGTTCGGCCTATTTAGATTTGTATATGCTTAATAAAGAAAAGGAAAGGCTACTAAAGGAGAGCGAGAGAGTGTGCATAAGAGACACTGGCATCAAAAAGCGACTAGAGGAAATAGACGTGGAGGTGAATAAGCTACGGGAGACCGAGATGGCTAATAAAGCCAGTTTTTCCGAATGCACTTTCACTCAGAAAGATGGAGCTAAAAAAGAGTGGAAGAAGAAGACCTTAAAATATTAAAAATAAACAATTATCTAAATGGAGTGTAAAATAATGGATTGGAATATCATTGATGTTAAGAGTAAAATAGTAGGCCAAAAGGGCGAGGTCTTAACAAAAACAGTTTATAGATGTGGATTCTGTGAACAAACAGGACATATGCCCTCTCGAAAACTTGCCAAATGTCCTGTTTGTTTAGGAGATGGAAGTGTAACCGTTACCCCACCAGCCGTTATTTGTGCTTATTGTAACGGGAAGGGAAGTTCACCTATAAATAGAGACATTACTTGCATTGTTTGTAGAGGAAAAGGCATAGTAAGTATAATCAGCAAAGATATTGAAATGTGTCCAACCTGTAAAGGTAGAGGCAGAAAAAGTGGAAGTGAGCTTTCTTGTTTAACCTGTAAAGGAAAAGGGGTTATTCCATCAGAACAAGGAGATGAAAATGACTGAGAACAAGAAAAAAAAGGATCAAGGGCTCGATATTGATTTTGGTATTGGTAAGCTTAGTTTAGGAGGGCTATTTAATGGGATAGAAAGGCTGGTTGACCTGGCTGCTGAATTGAAAGAGGCTGGGGGCGAAATCAAGAAAGAAGGCGAGATAAACTTAAGTCATCTTAAAGAAGGCATGAAAGGCGTCTTCGGCTTTTCTATAAAAACCGCGGTGGGAGGTAAACCAGTAGTTAAACCATTTGGTAATATCAAAAAGACCCCTGAAGGACCTACCGTGGTAGAAGAAAGAGAACCCATTATCGATGTTTTTGACGAAGAAAAAGAGGTTCGAGTCTACGCTGAAATGCCGGGGGTGAATGAAGAGGATGTTAAATTAGATTTAAACGGTGATATCCTTGGTATCTCAGCCCAAACCGGGGATAGAAAATACCGGACAGAGATTTTACTCCCAGCAAAAGTTAAGTCTGAAACCCTTGCATGGAGCTATAAAAACGGTATATTAGAAGTGAAGGTTACGAAATAGCAGTAACTGCTCAATAACCTGTGGCAATTCCTTCTTTTTTAGATTAACCGCAAAGTACGCAAAGGATGCGAGCAGAATTTGCTAAGGAAAGGATCTTTTTCATTCTTTGTGCCCTTTGTGGATCTTTCTCTGTATTTGTGTGCTATTATTATGCTTCTGCGGCTTAATACTATAACCGCACAGGTGGAAAGATTAGTAAGCACATTAGGCAAGTATGGAATGAAGGCAAGATAATTAGTGGTAAATAATGTCTTGGAATCAGGAAATTGCGAATTTTGCAAGATACGAAGAAATGCCCAGAAAAGATACATAAACCGAATAAGAGAGAAGTTCAGTGACCTGAAGATAACCAGTCGACGAAGGTGCAAAAGAATGGATACACTAACAATGACCCTAAAGGTAAAAGAGGCATTACCAAAAGATGTAGGCCGGGCAATGGCAAGGATAGACCCAGAAGATATGAATGCCCTTGGATTAGAAGTAGGCGATATTATAGAGATTGATGGTAAAAGAAAGACTCCGGCTAAAGTAATGCTTTTGTTTGCTGAGGATAGAGGGAAGAAGATTATTCAAATAGATGGCATATCCAGAGAAAATGCACAGATTGGATTGGATGAGAAGGTAAGGATTAGCAAAATTGACCATAAGCCTGCCAACAAAATTACGCTCTTGCCATTAACTGTATCGAGCATGCTTCAAAAGGACAAAGATGCTAAATATATTGGCTCACTTATCGATGGGCTTCCTGTTGCCAGCGGCGATAGGGTCAGGGCAACGCTTTTTGGTGCCAGGTCGTGCGATTTTAAGGTAGTGGATACCATCCCTGCTGGTGTTGTCTTGATCGGTACTACGACCCTGATAAGGATGAAATTAAAGGACAAGGAAAAACATGAGGAGATTAAGATTTCCTATGAAGATATCGGGGGACTTGAGAATCAGATCCAAAGGATTAGAGAAATGATAGAGTTACCTCTGAAATATCCTCAAGTATTTGAAAGATTAGGGATCCAGCCGCCAAAAGGTGTCTTACTTCATGGGCCGCCGGGTACAGGCAAGACCTTAATTGCCCGGGCAGTGGCTAATGAAACCGAGGCCTATTTTATCCATATTTCAGGTCCGGAAATTATGGGTAAGTTCTATGGTGAAAGTGAATCTCGCATCCGGGGCGTATTTGAGGATGCTCAAAAACACGCCCCGGCCATTATCTTTATCGATGAGATAGATGCCATTGCCCCTAAAAGAGAAGAGATGGGCGGCGAAAAGCAGGTTGAACGACGAGTAGTAGCTCAACTCTTGTCCTTGATGGATGGTCTGGAATCACGGGGACAAATTATTGTTATAGCCGCAACAAATATTCCTAATACAATTGATTCGGCCTTAAGAAGGCCGGGTAGATTTGATCGAGAGATATCTATTCCCATCCCCGATAAAAATGGGCGGGAGAAGATATTACAGATTTACACCAGGGGTATGCCTTTAACTAAAGATATCAGCTTAGAAAAATTAGCCGAGATCACCCATGGATTTGTGGGGGCAGATTTAGAGGCTCTGGCAAGAGAAGCAGCTATGTCGGCTTTAAGAAGGATCTTGCCCAAAATAGACTTCGAAATGGCCGATATCCCTTATGAGACATTATTGGGATTAGAAGTTAGCATGGATAATTTCCTGGAAGCGATGAAAGAGGTTGAGCCGTCCGCAATTAGAGAGGTGTTTGTTGAGGTGCCTGATGTAAAGTGGAGTGAGGTTGGGGGCTTAGAGAATATCAAGCAAGAACTAAAAGAGGCCGTAGAATGGCCGCTTAAATATTCGGATCTCTTTAGAAAAGCCGATACCAATCCGGTTAAAGGGATTTTACTCTATGGGGCACCTGGGACAGGAAAAACCTTGTTAGCCAAAGCAATTGCACATGAGAGCGGCGTTAATTTTATCTCTATAAAAGGACCTTCTCTTATCTCAATGTATGTAGGAGAAAGCGAACGGGCCATCCGTCAGATTTTCAAGAAGGCAAAACAGGCATCCCCAACAATTTTATTCTTTGATGAAATTGATGCGGTAGTGCCCAGAAGAAATTCTGCCGGTTCAGACGCCCATGTGACAGAACGGGTAATAAGTCAATTTTTGACCGAGATGGATGGGATTGAGGAACTTAAGGGGGTAATGGTCTTAGCTGCTACTAATAGATTAGATTTAATTGATCCGGCCATTTTGCGCAGCGGCAGATTTGATCTTTTGCTGGAGCTGCCTCTGCCGGATAAAAAAACCAGAGAAAAAATATTCAGGATACATACTAAAGACAAGCCCCTGGACAAAGAGGTAGACTTAAAACAATTGGCTGAAGAGACTAAAGAGATGGTAGGGGCTGATATTGAATTTATCTGCAAAAAGGCGGCTATAATGGCCATAAGAGAATATATTACTCAGAATCCAAATCAGAATTTAGAATTTAGGATAACCAAGACTCATTTTGAGGATGCCATGAAATTGGTATCTGCCCAAAGTGAAAGAGCATACTCAAAACAAATCAGGATTACCAAAAAAAGCATGAGTTAACTGCTCAAGGTTCAAGGTTCAGGGTTGGAGAAGGCAACTTAGGGACTGTAAATAAATTATCTTTACATTTTTTTACAAATTGTGGTATGCTTTATTTATGAATACAGAGGTAATAAATGCAATCCAAAAAAGATACAAATTATTATTGCCATTTCTTGATGAACGACAAAAACATTTGTTATTGGCGGTGGATGCAGATATGCTTGGGCATGGCGGAATATTCGCCGTTAAAGGGGTGAGGGTTCCACTGCCTTGATTTTATGGTATTGTGCTGGTTCACACGGAATCGTAATTTTCTTCCATTTAAGTTAGTACCTTACTCGTGAAATTCTTGATTTTTGTGCAAGAAAATTTACAATATTATCGCTAATTATATGTTACATAATGGGTTAGATGTGTGGGATTTTACTTTGTGGCGTTTCGCTTCGTGGCATTTCACATCTCCCGTAATTTACTACACATCCCTTTTGGTTTCGGCTTGTCCGAGTTAGGGAACATGGTTGTATCTATGAAGTTACACCCTTTGTGATTCTTTCTCTGTAAACAAGATTGACATGATTTGGTCTTGAGCAGTACCCCAAAAAAAGTCGCTTAACTATTGAATGGAAAATTACGATTCACGGTGAACCAGCACATTATTATCCTATGTTGGCGTGGACAGGGGGTGGTGCTTTCTGCTGACAACTGAAACGATTAACGAAGATCAACACTCAAGGTTATCCAAGGGTGTTTTGACTTAAAGC
>JAHIZN010000080.1 GCA_018814245.1 bacterium | reverse complement strand
TGAAATCAGTCAATACGCTTTTACAGAGAAAGAGCCACAAAGGGTGTAAACTTAGGGAAAATAATTGCAGCAAAACAGGAGTAATTGCAAACAAGAAGAGCCGTTGACAAGGGTTCATCTCTTAAGATTTACACCCTTTGTAGCTCTTTCTCTTCTCGTTGCAATAGCTGCTGGCTAATAATCCACTAAAAAATCACAGTAGCTGAGTAGTTACCAAGAAAGGAGGTTCTTCCATGTCTTCAAGTGTTTATTTTATGAATATGCGGGCAGATTTTAAGGAAAATTCATTTGCAAAATTTCAGCGGATGATAAAAAAGCTAAATATCGAAAATATAATTAAGAAAGGAGAAATGACGGCCATAAAGCTTCATTTTGGTGAACAGGGTACATTTTCTTACATCCATCCTGTTTGGGTAAGGGAAGTGGTGCAGGCAATAAAAAGAAGAGATGCAAGTCCATTCCTCACAGATACGACCTCACTTTATGCCGGCGGCAGGTCGTATGCTATCAACCATATTGAGACAGCCCTTTCCCATGGGTTTGCCTATCCTTGCGTAAATGCACCAATTATTATTTCAGATGGGCTAAAGGGACAGGATAGCGTCAGAGTAGCCATAGACAAGAATCATTTCAAGGATGTCTCAATTGCTTCAGGCATCTATCATGCAGATTCCATGGTAGTGCTTACCCACTTCAAGGGACATGTTCTTTCTGGCTTTGGTGGAGCATTAAAAAATATTGGTATGGGGTGTGCAGACAAGGCAGGAAAATACAAGATGCATCTTGGAGCTACGCCCATGATAAAGCCAGAGTTATGTAAAAAGTGTCTTTTATGTGTTTCGTCCTGTCCAGGCAAGGCTATCTCTTTTGCAGGAGAGACGCCTCAAATAGATAGTGAGCATTGTCTTGGATGCGGACAATGCTTTTCTTTTTGCAAAGCAGGTGTGTTCAAGATTAATTGGGACAGTACACCGCCAGATACGGTCATAGAAAGAATGGTTGAGTTTGCTTATGGGGCATTATTGAATAAAAGTGGCAGGGTATGTTTTATCAATTTTCTTCTTAATATCACCCCTGGCTGTGATTGCCTTCCCTTTAGTGATGCCTATATTGTTCCAGACATTGGAATCCTTGCATCCCTTGACCCGGTTGCCATTGATCAGGCATCTGTGGATCTGGTTAATCAACAGCAATATACATTTCCGGATGGAGTTTGTTCACACAAAGACAAGTTTTCGTCCATTTATCCACAAGTAAGCTGGCAACGACAGCTTGAATACGCTCAGGAGATTGGGCTGGGTAGTCGGGACTATAAATTATTCAAAATAGAGCAGGATTGAGGCTATAATGGAGGTTGTAATTGGATAATTTAACACACTTTGATGAAAATGGCAATCCAAGAATGGTTGATGTCTCGGATAAGGATATAACCCAAAGGATAGCTATTGCCCGTGGCAGTATACGGATGCAGGCTGAAACGCTTGAGCTGATAAAAACTGGCAATATCCATAAGGGTGATGTCTTGAGCGTAGCTACATGTGCCGGGATTATGGCGGCAAAACAGACTGGCGGAATTATCCCTATGTGTCATCCATTAGGTCTTGATGGGTGTGAAATATCATTTACCTTTAATGAAACCGAGCCAGCAGTTGAGGTCAAGGCAATGGTTAGGGTTTATGCCAAAACAGGTGTTGAGATGGAGGCATTAACGGCTGTGTCAGTAGCCTGTCTGACCATCTATGATATGTGTAAGGCTTATGATAAAGCCATGATTATCTCAGATATCATGCTTGTTTCAAAATCAGGCGGCAAAAGCGGAAAGTGGTACTGTGCTGGTTCACCGTGAATCGTAATTTTCAATTCAATTATTAAGCGACTTTTCTTGGGGTCATGCTCAAGACCAAATCATGTCAATCTTGTTTACAGGGAAAGAATCACAAAGGGTGTAACTTCATAGATACAACCATGTTTCCTAAGACATACACCCTTTGTGGCTCTTTCCCTTTTTGTTGCAATAGCTATTAGCTAACAAGCTCCCAAATCGCTAACTTAAATTGAAGGAAATTATGATTCCGTCTGAAGCAGCACAGTACAGGGACGATGTGTCAAATATCCTAAATTCTGTTTTCTGACTGTGTGCCTGAGCTATTAAGAATAAAACAATGCCTAACACATTTCTTCAGTTGATGTTAAGGGAGAATGCTGATGCTCACAGATAATTATCAACGCCAAATCAATTACCTGCGAATTTCCATTACAGATATGTGTAATCTGCGATGTCTTTACTGTCAACCAAAGCCAGAGACAGGCTGGAAGATTCATCAGGAGATTCTGAGGTATGAGGAGATTGTTCGGCTTGCCTCTTTGATGATTCAGCTGGGGATTAAACGCATCAGGGTTACTGGCGGTGAACCATTGGTTAAGAAGGATATCCTTTGGTTGATTAAGGGATTGGCAAAGATTGAGGGGCTTGAAGAATTAGCTCTGACAACTAATGGGACTAAATTAGTCCCATTAGCAGAGCAACTGAAAGAAAACGGAGTGAATAGGCTTAACATCAGCTTAGATTCCTTAAATAATGATCGCTATTTCATGATTACCGGCGGCGGGAATCTGAATGATGTGCTTGCTGGTATTGATGAGGCATTAAGGGTTGGGTTTGTTCCCCTGAAGATAAACATGGTTGTGATGGCTGGAATCAATGATGATGAGGTTGAATCATTTGTCAGGCTAACATTTGATAAGCCTGTGGTGGTAAGATTCATTGAGTTTATGCCTATCAGTTGGCAGGAGATTTCATGGGATGAAGGGTATCTGCCTGCACATGTTTTAAGGCAACGGTTGGCTCAAAAATTCTCCATGGTCCCATGTAGTAATATACAGGGAAATGGGCCTGCAGAGCATTACAAAATAGATGGTGCTGTTGGTAGCATTGGTTTTATCTCTCCGATTAGTAAACATTTCTGCGACAAGTGTAATCGCCTGAGGCTTACCCCTGATGGGCATTTGAGACTGTGTCTTGGTCAGGATATGGAGATTGACCTGAAACAACCAATGCAGAATGGAGCATCAGATGAGGAGCTAAAAGGACTCATCCTTCAGGGGATAAGGGATAAACCAATGGGACATCAGTTTCAGATAAAAAGGCCTGAGGGCAGGCAGATGTGTGCGATCGGAGGGTAACGAATAATGTAACTACTCAGCTATCTCATTTTCACACATGACATGGAATCAGTCAATACGCTTTTAC
>JAHIZN010000002.1 GCA_018814245.1 bacterium | reverse complement strand
ATGAAGGAGATAGGGAGATAATAGATTATTGGTAAATATTTGAGTATCAAGTTATCCCCAGCTGGCAGGGGTAGGGTGGTGAATATCTTATTAACATTACACAAACAAGGCAGAAACCCAATGCTTTGATCTTACCCATCCCCTTTATCTCCTCTATCTCCGTATCCCCCTTCTTACACTACCTGAATAGTTACAACTAAACTACAAATCAGCAATATAGTGTTGAATCAAATAGTGAACGAGAAAAACCCTTCCCCTACTTGAACCCTGCGACCCCCATCAAACCATTACCCTGATTAAGCTATACCGATTACACTATAGCATACATTCATCTAAAATGCAATGTTTTTTTCACTTGAAAGGGTAATGGGTCGGTGATTAGTAAGAAAGCCTCAAACAGTTTTGGATATGGACACAAAGGCACAAGAATCAGCAAATTCTACACAACAAAAAATTGCTGGCTCTCACAACAAACCCCTTGACATCTCCAAAAAGATGATGTATACTGGAAAAGTCAGCAGTCAGCAGTCAGCAGTCAGCAGTCAGCAGTCAGCAGTCAGCGTGCCTTTGTTTCTTCATAACTTGAGGAGAAGCTTTATGTGGATTATTCTTTCTGTAATAATTGATGCCTTATTAATTAATGCGGGGATAATCAGCTCCTTTTTGATCAGATTTGGCGGTATCCTTCCACACGCAAACTTTGAAGCCTACCAAACCATGTGGATAGCAATCACAACAATCATGCTCCTTGCCCTTTACGGTAACGGGGCATACCTCTGGAAAAAAGATGGGGAAGACATTCATATGACTATACTCAAGGCAATCACAGCCGGTATGTTTGTGGTTGTTGTTGTCACCTATGTTAATCGAACCATTGCCACAACATTTCCTACCTCTGTCTTTGTCATTTCATGGTTTTTAAACATCTTTCTTTTAAGCGGATGGAGGGTGCTTATTCTAGAATTAACCACGCCTGTCAAACGGATTCTGATCGTTGGTGATGGGGACGAGGGGATAGTTGTTGCTGAAGAGATACAAAAATCACCGAAATCAGGGTATGAATTGATTGGGTTTATTGGAGAAACACAGGGTGAGAATATCCTGGGGCAGTACTCAGATTTGCTTCAAATAATAAAGGAACACCAGATAGATGAGGTAATTATCACCATCCCTCCCATCTCTAACCAAAAATTGTGGGATATAGTGTTGGCTTGCGAGGATGAACGAGTTCGATTTAAGACCGTGCCCGATATATATGAATCTGTTATTAGCAAGTTAGAAACCATACAAATAGAGACTATCCCTTTGATTGATGTAAATATCCAGCCCATTTCAGGGTGGAACAGGAGTCTTAAGCGAATTATTGATATAACAGCATCCATTTTTGTACTTTTTGTCCTCTTTCCATTTTTAATTATTATCGCCATTCTCATCAAGATTGACTCAAAGGGACCAATTGTTTTTAGTCAGGAAAGAGTCGGCCGGGATGGACATCTATTTAATATATATAAATTTCGGACAATGATGACAGATGCAGAAAAGAACACTGGTCCAGTACTTGCACAAAAAGATGATGAAAGGATTACTAAGCTGGGCAGATTTCTGAGACATACTCGTATGGATGAGATACTTCAATGCATCAATGTACTCATGGGACAGATGAGTTTGGTGGGTCCAAGACCAGAAAGGCTGTTCTTTGTCGAACAGTTCAAGGCAGCAATCCCTGGATATGTCAAAAGGTTTAAGGTCAGGCCAGGTATTACCGGACTGGCTCAGGTAAATGCTAATTATGATATCTCCCCAAAAAGCAAGCTCAAGTATGATCTTTTGTATATAAAAAATTATTCCCTTGTCCTGGATTTTAAGTTAATGCTGAAAACCTTGCTGGTTGTCTTTGGTCGAAAAGGTGCACGGTGAAAAAAAATTAAAAATTATGAATTATAAATTAAAAATGAGTGAAGAAGGAGACAAGCACAATAATTTACTTACTTGACATTTTAAGGGAAGGAATTTTTAATGATAACTCAAGAACAAATAAATGAAATTACAAGAAGGATTGTAAAAAACTTTAAGCCTGGAAAGATAATACTTTTTGGTTCTTATGCGAATGGGATACCTGCGGAAGATAGTGATTTGGATTTATTGATTATTAAGGATAGTAATTTGCCAGCACGCGTAGAGAATCGTAAAGTTAGAAAGATGCTCTCTGATTTGAGGATCCCGGTAGATGTGATTGTAAGAACTGCCAAAGAATTTGAGATATACAAGGATATTATTGGTACCATTATCTATCCTGCGAATAAATTTGGGAAGGTTATTTATGAATCGTGATGAAGTTATTAAGGATTTGGTTAAATTGCTCAATAACCTGTGGATTATGCAAGCCACAATTAACAATAGGTAAACAATTACAAGGGAAAGAGCCACAAAGGGTGTATAATCTTAGGGAAAATAATTGTAACAATAGCAAGGCAAGGCAAGGGTGCATTTCTTAGGATTTACACCCTTTGTGGCTCTTCTTCTGTAAATGAGCTTGACACGATATTTCGACAGGCTCAGTAACCACAGAATATTGTATGCCTCTCACATGAGTGTTCTTGCTGTATTTTGCGGACTAATACCACAACCGCACAGGTGGAAATAATATTATGAATATACAGACTTTTATAGAAAAATTGGGTTTTATAAGTAATCCTTTCGTTTACACGAAGGAATACAAACTTTATAATTACACCATAAAAATCGATTTAGAAAAGGGAAAAATATCTTACCGTAACGATGAAAAACCAACTATAGAAAGACAAAAAGATGGACAAATACAATTAGGCGACCATACTACATCTAACTTTTCTGCTCCTGAAAATTTTGTGGTGCTTGAATGCGTAGATAGGTTACTTGAAAAAGGTTATGCCCCCAACGACCTGCACCTTGAAAGAAAATGGAAGGTTGGGCACGGTGCAAGTGGAGGTAAAGCTGATGTAAATGTTTATGGCAAAGACGGTAAAACACTTCTGATAATTGAATGTAAGACATGGGGAGAGGAATTTGAGAAAGAAAAAAATAAAATGGAGGAACACGGGGGACAGCTTTTTAGTTATCTTAATCAGGACAAAAACGCCCAGTTTCTTGTTTTATACACTTCAAAATTTGAAAATGATGAATTTGTTTACGATAATTTGATTGTTCAGATTAAAGACCGAAAAGAAGATTTAGAGAAATCCTTAAAACAAATTGAAGAAGAAAATATAAAGCTATACAGAGACGCAAACAATAAGACAGAATTGTTTGAAGTCTGGAAAGAATCGTTTAATAAATATTTCCATTTCAATGGAATCTTTGATGATGACACAAATGCTTATTCGCTTGAATTAAAAGCACTCAAAAAGAAAAACCTTAAAAATCTTGATGATGCAAAGGGTTTGTTTAACAAATTTGCCGAGATTTTAAGGCACAACAACATTTCTGACAATGCTAACGCTTTTAATCGCGTACTTTCCTTATTTTTGTGCAAAATAGTTGATGAAGAAAAAAACGATGATGATGTTTTGGATTTTCAAGTAAAAGAAGATGAAGAATACGAACATATCATTGACCGACTACAAGCCATCTATCAAAAGGGCATGAAAAAACTGAAAGAAGAAATTGTTTACTATTCAGAAGAAGATATACACAAAATTATTAATCTGTACCCAAAGCAAACACCTATTCATAAAGTTAAAGCTATTTTCAGGGAATTAAAATATTATACCAACAATGAATTTGCATTCAAAGAAGTCCACAATAAAAAATTGTTTGTTCAAAATGCCCGTGTATTAGTAGAAGTTATTAAACTTATTCAAAATTATAAATTCCGTTTTACCAGCAAACAGCAAGTGTTAGGCGACTTTTTTGAATTAATGCTTAATCATGGAGTTAAGCAATCCGAAGGACAATTTTTTACACCTATTCCAATTGTAAGATACATTATTTTATCACTTGGTTTTGAAAATATCATTAATGAAAAAATCAAAAATGACGATATTGAATTTTTACCGAAAGTTCTTGATTATGCCTGCGGTGCTGGACATTTTTTAACCGAAAGCATTGAAGAAATTCAACAAATCTTAAAAACAATAGATACTTCAAAATTATCATGGGAATTTAAGCGTAAAATTGAAGAGTATCAAGAGGGTACAGAATGGGCAGAAGATTTTGTTTTTGGAATAGAAAAAGATTATCGTCTTGCCCGAACATCGCAAATTGCTTGTTACATCAATGGTGACGGTGATGCAAATATTATTTTTGGTGATGGTTTGGAAGAGCACAATCAATTAAAATTAGAAAAAAAGAAATTCGATGTGGTTGTTGCAAATCCGCCCTATTCAGTTGAAGCATTCAGGAATTATCTGAATGTTGGCCGGACACATTTCGACTTGTTTGGTTCGCTTACAGAAAGAAGCAAAGAAATTGAAGTGCTTTTTATTGAACGCACCAAACAGGTGCTGGCAGATGGCGGCTTAGCCGGTATCATTTTGCCTTCGTCTATTTTAAGCAATACAGGGCTTTATTCAAAAGCAAGAGAAATATTATTAAAGCATTTTGAAATTAAAGCAATAACCGAATTAGGCAGCAAAACTTTTATAGCCACAGGAACTACAACCGTAATTCTATTCTTAAAACGCAGAAATGATGACTTTTTGAAAGACCGTGAATTCATAGTTTCTGATTTATTTAATCATACACAATATGCAATAAACAAAAGATATATTGAGGCAGAAATATTTTTGAAAATGTTTGTCAGACACAGAGATTTTGATATTGATGATTATAAACAATTTCTGGAAACAGAAATCAATGAAAGTTTGGCTAATACAGTAATGTTTAAGGAATACCATAATGTATTTAATAATAGCACCGAAGTAAGGCAATTACAAACCAAAATCTATTTTAAGAACTATACTAAAGAGGAAAAAGAAAAAGAGATAAACAAACGCTTTTATGAATTTTGTAAAAAGATTGAAAAAGAAAAGTTTTTGTATTTTATGCTCTGCCTTGGCGATGGGAATAAGAACATGGATACAATGGATAAATACTATACCTATCAACGCACTGTTATTGTAAAAACAGGGAAAGAAATTGACGAACAAAAAGAATTTTTGGGTTACGAATTTGTTGGTAGAAAGGGATATGAAGGTATAAAAATAAACTCGGTTGGCGGAAGAATGTATGATGATGCCAATTATCAGAATCCTGAAAAAGCAAATAGTTATATTCGAAAAGCTATTCAAGACATTAATATAAATACAATAGCACCCGAACAGGAAAAATATGTTTCTGTTTGTAATTTGGTTGATTTGATTGATTTTGAGAGGGTGGAATTTGAAAAGCAAATAAATTTAATAACAAAAAAGGGACAAGTCATAGAATGGCGTTTTAATTTACTTCCATTTGAAGATATAGCCACGCTTGAATATGGCAGACCATTACCTGAAGATAAAAGAATCAAGGGTGATTATCCTGTAATGGGATCTAACGGTATTGTTGGACATCATAATGAATTCCTAATTAAAGGCCCGTCTATTATTGTTGGCAGAAAAGGCTCTGCAGGAAAAATTAATTATATCGAAGGAAATTGTCACCCTATTGATACAACATTTTATGTCAAATTTGTTAAACCTGAAACAAAGGTGAAATATTTTTTCTATCTTCTAAAATTTCTTAATATTGATGAATTGGGAGCTGGAGTTGGTGTGCCAGGATTAAATAGAAATGATGTTTACTCATTAAAAATTCCTGATGCGCCAATTACAATTCAAGAAAAAATCATAAAAGAAATTGAGATCGTCGAGAAAAGGGAAGCCGAAATCACAACGAAAATTGAGCAATTAAATTCAGAAATATTTGAGGAGCTACAAGGCACTATAGAAGGCAAGAAATCTGTAAAACTTGATAGTATTTGCACCATTCAAAGCGGAGGCACGCCAAAACGAGAGGTTGCTGAATACTGGAACGGAGATATAAACTGGCTGCGTTCAGAGGTTTGCCAAAACTGCTATGTTTATGAATATAAAGTAAACGAAAAAATTACAGAATCAGGACTTGCCAAATCATCAGCAAAACTCTTAAAGCCTGATACAGTTTTAATGGCTTTAGTTGGGGCAACTATTGGCAGAGTAGCATATTTGACATTTGAAGCAACAACAAATCAAAATGTAGCAGGGCTATTTCCAAAAGACAGCAAACAACTTTTACCAAAATACTTATTTTATGCTTTAATGAATGACTTTGATAAAAATTTTGGGGAGGCTAAAGGTAGATTTACAATGGCAAATTTGACAACTATTAAAAACCTTGAAATTGCATTGCCTTCAATAGACGAGCAGAAAAAACTTGTTGCGATTATCGAGAAAAAAGAAGAGAAAATCGAAAAAATGAAAAATATTTTGACAAATATTAACTTTGAGAAAGAAGAAGTGTTGATGAAATATTTATAAAACATCGTAACTATTCAGGCAGTAGAATTCAGGAGTCAGAATTCAGAATACAGAATTAAATCAGACGACGCAACTGTTCGTAATCAGTGTGAATCCAAACAAAAATAATCGCATAAATCACTCAGATTCTTTCATTCTGACTCCTGAATTCGTAACTGTTCAACATCCTGTGGCAATTCGCAAGAGGTTGAAAGCAACAGTAACTATTCAGACAGCAAGAATACAGATACAGAGAAAGAACCACAAAGGGTGTAAATTCTAAGAGATAAACCATTGTCGGGCTCTTCTCATTTGCGATTACCTTGCTATCGCTCGCAATTCTTGGGAGATGGGAGGATAGAGAGATAGTGGGATAATGGAGAAAAGGGAGACACCACCAATATTTACACCCTTTGTGGTTCTTTCCCTTTTTCGTTGTAATTAAGGAAGTAGAGACGCAACATTTTTGCGTTTCTACAGCATCCACAGGTTATTGAGCAGTTACCTGAATTCTGTATTCTTGCTGCCTGAATAGTTACATAATATTTATTGTCTTTATACAAGGAGGCATATTGAATAATATAGATATTTTAGAACAATTTATATCTACCCGCGGCTGGTCAATGATTCGAAGTGTTTTATTAGAAAGAATAGGCATAACCTCGTGCTGGATTGCTGCCCCGAATGGACAGTTGATCTTTAATGAGGAGCAGGATCATCTTTATTGTCGGGCAATAAAAGCTACCCCTAAGGGAGGGATAGAATGCGGGCAGGTATTCAAGGATTGTCTCAATCAGGCAATAGAACAAAAAACACCAACGGTATTTTCCTGTCCAGCTGGATTTCTCGGATTTTATTGCCCTATTCTTGTAGATAATACTGTTGTTGGCATACTTGGTGGCTGTGAGATGATTGATCCAAGGGTTGAACCTGCTCATTATGTGTCTCTTATTGAAAGGTTTAGCGTGCAGGACAAAAACACCTTTCTTGCCTCACTTGAAAGGGGACACAGGATGTCTGTAGCCATGCTGGAGCAGGACATAGAGCTTATATCCCTTATCTGCCAGTTGGCAATGGAGACAAAGACAAAGCATCATGAGCTTACAGAAAAAAGCGAAGAGATTCATACGCTGGCTGAATTTTACAAGTTGTTTGAGGAATCCAGGATGCTTATCCTGACATTAGAGCCTGAAAAACTTTACAGCCTTATAGTTAATCTCACAGCCAGAGCCATGAAGGCTGAGCTCGTATCGCTTATGCTTATTGACCCGCTTACTCAGGAGATGAACATTAAGGCAGCCATAGGCATGGATGATACAATTATAAAAAAGACGAAACTGCCTGTTGGCCGCGGTGTTGTGGGTTATGTAGCTAAAACAGGCGAGCCGCTTTTGGTCAAGGATGTGACCAATGATTCCAGGTTTACCATCCAACAGAATTCACCAAAATATTACACCAAGTCCTTAATCTCTGCCCCGATAAAGATCGGCGATGAAATATTAGGGGTTATTAATGTTAATAATAAAGCAACCCGTCAACCCTTTAATGAAAGTGATATCAAGCTCCTTTCTATTATCTGTGGTCATGCCGCCATTGCTGTTAAAAATTCGAAAGTCATGTTCTCAGAGGAAAAGGAAAAGGTATCAGCCGAGATAAATCAGTATGTAGTTCAGTTGGAAGAGACAGAGGATGAAAAGAAGGAATTATTAGAAGAAAGAGAAAAGGCAGAGACCAAACTTAGAGAAACAGAGGAGATGATTCGGATCAAGGAAGAGTTGATCCAAAGCAAAGAGGCACTGTTAAGAGAAAAAGAGGCAGCCGCAACCAGCATGGCTGAAAAAGAAAAATTGCAAAGGGAGTTGGATGAGCTTGAAAAGGAAAAAGAGGAGTTAGAAAAGGAAAAAGAGGAGTTATTAGAAGAGGTAAAGGGAAAAGAGGTTTTGATTCATGAAAAAGAGGTTTTGGAAAAAAAGACTGAGGAATTGATAAAAGAAAAAGAAGAATTAGAGGCTCAAACCGAGGAATTGGGAATTTTGTACAGTATATCCAGGGAAATACCATTGATGTCACTGCCTCAGGAGATATTGTTCTGGGTATTGGAACGCATTCAGCAATTCTTTAATTACCACGCCGGCAGTTACCTCTACTTTGATAATGACCGGCTTGTCAGTCAGATAAAACAGGCTTGTTTTGTCAATGATAACTGCCTTAATCACATAAAAAGACAATTAGAATCTGCATGGACAGAGACAAATCCTGATAAGATTAAAAAGGTTGCCTATTCAACCGAAGATGGAGAGGCAGGTAATCTATATTGGATTGGGGTAGAAAAATTCCAGAGTTTCCTGATTGCCCCATTGAATTACAGGGGTGAAATAATTGGCTTCTTAAACATCAACAGCTTTAATGAAAACGCCTTTACCCCATTACAAAGAAGGCTTTTAACTATTGTTGCCAATCAGGTTTCTGTTACATTAGAAAAGGTTCGTCTCTTTGCCAAGGTCAAGGAGATGGCTGAGAGGGATGAGTTGACAAAAATGTATAATTATCGGTATCTTGAAGACCTTATGGTCAGAGAATTCAGCTTTGCGGATCAATATCAAAGTCCATTGACATTTCTCATGTTAGACTTTGACAGATTAAAATTTGTTAATGATACCTTTGGACATGCAGAGGGTAACAGGTTAATAGTAACAATCTCTGATATTATCAAGGAAACCGTTGGCAATAAGGGTACTGTTGCCCGATTTGGCGGGGATGAGTTTGCGGTGGTTTTACCAGAGACCGATCAAAACACAGGATTTAATCTGGCTGATAAGATACGAGGCAATATCTATGATGCCCCATATCAGATTTCCGGAAAACCACATCAACTCTCAGCTAGTCTTGGGACAGCCACATATCCAAATCAAGGCATTTCCACAGAAAAAGAGCTGCTGGCAAAGGCAGACAAGGCACTCTACGATGCCAAACAGCAGGGGAGAAATAAGGTAGTGTCGTATATGCCGGGGAATAATTTTTAGTAATCGTTCAGGCTATAACATTAAAAGTGCAAGAAGGGGGATATGGAGATATGACATGAGATATGGGGATAATAATATAATCAATGCCTTAAAATCGAAGGGAAGATTACAGGGTTATCATTCCTAAGGGGATAAGTTGTATTATCCTCATATTTTTCTAATCCCTATATCTCCTT
>JAHIZN010000079.1 GCA_018814245.1 bacterium | reverse complement strand
TCTCTACTACCTTTGCTTCTATACCAAGATGAGAAAACTCTATTAGCGTCATTATATTGCTAAGTAGTGCTATCATAGAAATCATGTTTAAGCCCTTTTACTTTTTAAGTCCCAACCAACTGTCTAACATTTCATAATCAGCCTTCCACTCTATCCAGTCATCTTCTTCAATCATAATAACACGATTCAAATCCTTCTTCTGTTGAGGAGATAACTCAATAGATTGCAGGCTTCTTGCTCGTTCTCTCAGGTACTCTGTAAATCTTGAAAAATCCATTCCATATTTGTGTTCCATTTTTCGAATAACCTGTTGACAATAAGTTATTTGCTGCCAAATATAATCTTTAGCTAATTTCTGCACAGCATCCTCTATACTCTTAAATCTCCCTGTTTCTACTAATGGAGCCATGATTGCATCTACTGTTGTTGAATTCATAAAACCCTCTCAAAAGTCCAATACTGTTTCTATACTTACTCCATCATTTTTAAGCTCATCAGGACCCTTTTCTGTGGTATGCTGATATGCTGTTCTAATCAGGAAATGTTCAACTGGAGAAATACTAATCCCAATACTTATAGATTTGCGGTCAGCTTTATTAGTTGTATCTTCTTCCCATGGGTCAATAATTTCATATCTGATTGTTGGAGCAAGGAAATGGACATATTTTTCTTGCAGTACCTTGTAGCTTGCAGCAATATATGCTGATGACTGGTGAATTTTTTTATATCCTCTTGAATTTTTCGTCGGGTCAACATCCACCCCTAATTGACCACACTCACAATCTATATCCCATCTGTCTGAGCCATAAAGTAAATGGTAAAAGGTATAGTCGCAGCCATATTTTTCATCTGTATCGTATTTTGCCTTTAGGTAAGAGCCGCCAAATTCCAAGTTTTTAAATGGGGAATAGGCTAATCTTAGACAAAGAGGTTTATCGTTATTGTTATCCAGGGATTGTCGTGCCTTGTTATGGAAATATTCATACATATAGCCTGCCGAGTTAGTTCCCATTAAATTCACAAGTTTATCCTTTGTTTCTTTTTGATGTGAATCCCCAGGCCCATTGCTTATCGAAAGATTGTAAAGCACTGCTCCCTGCTTGCTAACGGGTATCTTGCCGGAAACAAATATCCCTGTATCCCACCAACCAGAAGCACGCATAACATTTGAATATAAATAAGATGAAACCGTAAAGATTCTAAACCTTGATGGAGGATAATAGCTTTTGTCCTGAGTGCCTATGGGCACAAAATCCCTTCCCATAGAAAGGTTAAACCACTCTTTTGGGGACCAGACACCTCGTAATTTACATATCTTGACGCTTTCGCCCTTGTAAAGCTCAAATTCTGCCTCTGCCTTTAGCTCAGAGTTAATCTGAGAGCTAATGTCGATATAGCCACTCATAGGGATAAATACGCTATGCCCGGCGAGTTTATTGTCACCCTCATTTGCATACTTTCCAAAGGCCTGACTTCCATAGTCATAGAACTGATTTGTCAAAAACACATGCATCTCTGGCAAAGCAGACTCAAAACCATATGCCAGTTTCTCTTCCTTCTCTTGAGCACATACCGGTGTTACCAGTATCAAAACTAAAATTAACACCAATAAGCTATTCTTTTTGCACATTCTTTCTTCCTCCTTATAAATAAAAGCAACTGCAACCCTTGCGGTTGTCTTCTGTATGTATTGGCAGGGATAAACCCTGCAGCTACATTGTGATCATCTGTTGCCCATATTGGATTCTTGTAGCTGCAACCCTTGCGGTTGTCTTCTGTATGTATTGGCAGGGATAAACCCTGCAGCTACATTGTGATCATCTGTTGCCCATATTGGATTCTTGTAGCTGCAACCCTTGCGGTTGCCTTCTGTGTGTATTGGCAGGGGTAAACCCTGCAGCTACATTGTGATCATCTGTTGCCCATATTGGATTCTTGTAGCTGCAACCCTTGCGGTTATCTTCTGTGTATAATTGGCAGGGGTAAACCCTGCAGCTACATTGTGATCATCTGTTGCCCATATTGGATTCTTGTAGCTGCAACCCTTGTGGTTGCTTCTTGTGTGTATTAGCAGGGATAAACCCTGCAGCTACATTGTAATCATCTGTTGCTCATACTTGGATTCTTGTAGCTGCAACCCTTGTGGTTGCCTTCTGTGTATTGGCAGGGGTAAACCCTGCAGCTACGCTATCCCTTTACCTTCGGCACTTTTGATACCAAAGTCCAGTATATCTCAAACTGCTCAATAACATTGACAAAGCTTTCAAAATTCACTGGCTTGGTGATGTAAGATACTGCTCCACCATTATAACTCCTGACAATATCCTCATCCCTGTCTGATACAGTAAGCATAACAATAGGAATAATTTTGTAGACAGGATTGCTTTTAAGTCTTTCCAGAACCTGAAAGCCGTTTATTTTAGGCATATTAATGTCTAAGAGAATGAGTCCTGGTGTAGGTGGTTTAGTCTCTGCATATTTACCTTCATGAAAGATAAAGTCTAATGCCTCCTGACCATCGCGAACGATATAGAGATCATTTGTTACTTTCACCTTCTTAAATGCCCGCTGGGTAATAATAACATCATTATCAGTATCCTCAACCAAAAGAATATTAATTGGTTTAGTATTTTCCATTTCGTTATTCCTCCTTTATTTTTCTATGATTTCAAGCATAGCATAACTAAAGGCAAAAAGCAAGTATTTTTTTGCCATCTGTGCAATTTAATCCCACCTGTGCGGTTGTTGCATTAAGCCACAGAAACATAACAATAGCAGTAAATACAGGGAAAGATCCACAAAGGGTGTAAATCATAAGAGACTCTGACCATTGTCAGGCTTTTCTCATTTGCAATTACTCTTGTTTCGCTA
>JAHIZN010000010.1 GCA_018814245.1 bacterium | reverse complement strand
TTGTTGAATTATTAATCATTTTGCGGTACATGCTTCTGTTATTTTGCAGCATTTCCCACCAGAATTCCGTCCCCAAAAAGATGTGGGTAAGGATAAGGCATTCGCAGGGGGGCAGGCTCTGTCCATACATAATTAACTATGCGACAATTAACAGTTGACGCAGCAATAGGTTAGACTTATAATACCTGATCATCGAGATTTCCTTGCCATAAACCGCTTTCTGCCTTCTTCAATAAAGAAGATAGCAATCATAAAGACAAACAAGATACCCCAATCAGCAAAAGAAAGTGGAGCGGTATTGAATATCTTCTGGAAAAAAGGGATGTAAACCAATGCTGCGGTAAATACAAGCTCAAAGGCAATACCCCAGAGAATGAGCTTGTTGCTAAACAACCCCTTGGTAAACACAGACTTGAACTCTGTTCTGCAGGCAAACACATTGGCAATCTGCATCACTACAATACCGGCAAAGACCATGGTCATTGCATGCAGGTGTAAGGGATTGACAAACAATGTATCATTTGCCTCCAGCTGTGTTCCGGGTGACCAGCCTCCCTTAAACAACACCAGAAAATAAGCGGCAAGAACGGCAACAGAGCTCAGAATTCCAAGAAAAAAGTATCCCCGAAAGAGCACCGAAGAGTCAATAAGCCCTTTGTTTTTGGGTCGTGGCGGCATATCCATCAGCCCTTCATCTGCCTTTTCTGTCCCCAGCGCGATTGCCGGCAGTGTCTCAGTACCAAGGTCAATGGCAAGTATCTGTAAGGCTGTAATTGGAAATGGGATTTTGAATATAGCGTACAGACAAAATGGTATAACCTCAGGCACAAGGTGTGCAAATATATAAATCATAAACTTGCGAATATTATTAAATACAGCCCGACCCTCTTCGATACCAGCTACAATGCTTGCAAAGTTATCATCGGTCAATATCATATCAGCTGCGTCCCTTGCCACATCAGTACCGCGGACACCCATTGCTATGCCAATATCAGCTCGTTTAAGTGCAGGTGCATCATTGACCCCGTCCCCAGTAACAGCAACAATATGCCCCATTTCTTTGAAGGCATTGACAATCCTGAACTTATGCTCAGGATTGACTCGTGCAAACACAACATCAGACTTAAGCAATTCCTGCAGCTCTTCATCAGACATGTTCGTTAGGGTTGTTCCATTAACAACCTCAGCGTCCAAAGATTCCACAATGCCTACCTGACGGGCAATAGCAAGGGCAGTAATCTCATAATCACCGGTAATCATGACTATCCTGATACCAGCTTTTTTGCAGAGTGCAATTGCATCCCCTACCTCAGGACGGGGCGGATCGTACATGGCTGCAAGCCCTACAAAGGTGAGATCGCATTCAACCTGTTCAGCAGTGGTTTCGCCGATATTTTCCATACCATCATAATCCCGATATGCCATGGCAAGAACGCGGAGGCCATCGCCGGCAAATTCATCCAGAGAGCTCATAATCTGGTTGCGGTCATCACAGATGAGCGGCACAATCTTGTTTCCGTGAGCAATAGATGTGGATAGTCCAAGTATCTCCCTCGGCGATCCCTTGACAAAGGCACGCACTGTGTCAGGTGTAATCTGGTGCAAAGAACTCATTCGTTTACGCACCGACTCAAACGGAAATCGTTTGATTAACGGAAACAACTCCTTGGTTTTATCAATATCAAGACCTGCTTTTGCGGCAAAGCTGAGCAACGCCCCTTCAGTTGGATCACCAGAAACATTCCAGTATTTCTCTTCTTTCTGCGGGGCAATCAGTCTGGCAGTACTGCACAGCACACCTATAGTAGAAAAAAGATGCAGGTTATCTGCAGCAAATTCATCTAATGAGGCTACATCCCTGCCATGTAAGGAAAACTTGCCTGATGGTTCATAGCCGCTGCCGGTTATCTCTATAATTTTCCCATTGAGCCACACCTTTCGCACACAAGCCTGACTGGTTGTAAGGGTTCCTGTCTTGTCTGTACAGATAACATCGGTTGAACCAAGGGTTTCTACTGACGAGAGTTTTTTGACAAGTACATTTCGCCGCGACATGCGTTGTACTGCCACCGCAAGCGACAGGGTAACGGTTGGCATAAGCCCTTCTGGTACATTACCGAGAATAATACCGATGGCAAACAATGCTGAAGCGACAAGGGAAAGCTTGGCAACAAAGGTGCCTATCACAAAAAATATCAGTCCGAGGCTGACAGCAATTACGGCAATGATTTTTGTCAATTTGTCAATCTCTTTTTGAAGCGGGCTTGGCTCTTCCTTTACCGATTGGGTTAAATTGGCAATCTTGCCAAGCTCTGTTGCCATACCCGTGGCAATAACCACAGCCTTGCCTGTACCAGAAACAACGCTGGTTCCGGCAAACACAAGGTTGGGCATTTCGGTCCAGATGAATTCTTCACAAGCATTTAACCCTTCAGATATTTTGTACCCTGGACGCGACTCACCAGAAAAGATACTGTTGTCAACCCGAAGCTCATGCGATTCAATAAGACGGGCATCAGCAGGAATGCTGTCGCCTTCCTCAAACAGGGCAATATCACCGGGGACAATATCGCGGCTCGATACTATCTGTTCTTTGCCGTTGCGAAGCACGCGGGTTTGCCGCGGCATAAGCACGGTAAGTGACTCGATGGCTCTTTCTGCCTTGAACTCCTGCCAGAAACTGAACAAGGCGTTCAATACGATAACAACAATAATTGTCCAGCCCACCTCTTTCATTCCAATAAGAAATGCAAGCATACCCCCTGCCCACATTAAGACAGCAAGAAGGTTTGTAAAATTGTAAAGAAACTTAAGTATAAGTGGTGTGCCCTTCTTTTTGCTGAGTTCATTTGGTCCATAGTCTTCAAGCCTCTGCTTGGCAATATCGAGAATGAGTCCATTGTCCCCTGTGTCCAATTCATGGTAGATTTCTTCGCGGGATAATGATAAAAATTCCTCTCGTTCTGTCTGCTGAGCTTTAAGCAATCTCGATAATTCCTCATCGCTCTGTGCCGAGATCATCTTTTTTAACAACACCTTGTCCCGTGCAAGCAAACTGATTTTTGACAGGATCTTAAGATGTGTTCCGGTTTCTGAGAGAGGGGTTAGGAAAAGGAAAAAGAGGTGTACTGGTTTGTTATCCGGGGCATCAAAATCAATCCCTTTGGTTGATACGCCCACAAAAAAGAGTACATCTCTTAGCCCTTCAATTCGTGCATGGGGTATGGCTATGCCATTACAAACTGCGGTAGAGACAATCTTTTCACGATCAATGATGGCATCAGCAATTGCATCAGGATTTTGGATATGCCTTTGTTTGTGGAGCATAGCAACCATTTCTTTTAACACAGCATCCTTGGATGTCGATTGCAGATGAATGGTTACCAGCCCTCGTTCAAGAAAGGAAGCGATTCGCATAAGTTACCTCCATAGCAGCATAGGCATTCTTGCCTATGACTAATACACCATGACATTAATTCTTGATAGCTTGATAGGGAGATTCCTGCATTCGCAGGAATGACAGTTTGAAATTCTTCTGTCATTCCTGCCCCTGCATTCACATGGGTAAACTCCTGCAGGAATCTTATCTTTGTGCCTCCATGGTAACCATTAATTTTTCAAAAAACTTGAACATCGAGTATCAGGAATTAATGTCATGGTGTAATAGGCATTTTTGCCTATGACTAATGATCATGACATGGTTCACGCAAAGACGCGGAGACGCGGAGAAAATACAGAAAAAACAGGGATACCATAATTATCAAGCAAACAATAGATATAGCACTGCCAAGCCTAAAGGAAAATGGTGAGTACTCAAATTCCACCAAATGCTCCCCTTGTGTAAGATATACTGCCCTCAGGGTATAATCCGCACAAAGGAGCCGGCATTTTTTGCCATCTACAAATACCTGCCAGCCAGGATAATAGGTATCACTCAAGACTAAAAAGCCGCCAAATGGAGGGGCAATTGTATTGGCAGGGCTAACATAGGTACTGTCGCCTGTCTCTGTTTGTTTGTCCAAAAAACTACTCTGTTGCGGTGTAACTGTAGCCTTAATAGTTACCTTCTCTGCAGCGTATTTTATTATCCGTGCACTTGAGCCTCTTTCCCTCCTCATCTCTCCGCGTCTCAGCGTCTCCGCGTGAACCATGTCAGGCATCTCCTCAAGAATAACACATCTTTCAGGATCAAACCCATCCGAGCAAAGCTCCTCAAATATTGCCTTTTTCCCCTTGATAATCTTTGCCTGCGGAACGATAAATGCCCTTGGCAGCACTTTTAAGTCTTCATAGATTTTCACATCGCCATCGAATATGAGCTGTAAATCAGGGGCAGTTATCTTTTTAGAGGTAAGGATATATCTGGTGTTAAGCAAACATAACAGCTTGCGATTGGCAGAACAATCCACCTCCCTGACATTCTCCAATCCTGGGGAATATGGGTCAACAAGATTCATAAATTCGTCATATCTTTTAGGAAACATAGCATCATAGCCTTCCGGTGTCTCAAAACCATAGGCAATATTTATGCTTGGTGGGAATATGTGTTCAAAGGATACAATTCTACCTTTTTTTTTCGGGATCTTGCATCCTGTCTGATAAGAATGTTAGTTCAGGTGTAACAGGATACATCTCATGCCTCGGAACAAAGGGATTATATTTTAACCCAAAGGAAAACAGGTCAAGTATGATGATTATAAGAATAGCTGCCTTAATGATAGAACCACGAAGCCTGTCAATATTCAAAAGGATTATCCCGCTTGATACGAGCAGCAAGAGTGGTGTTAAAAAGGGTGGATTTAGAAGATGGAAGTAATCTGGTACAACATGCTTACCCAAATAAAGGCTGGCGATGATTATTAGTCCAAATAACAGGATGATACCTCTGGAATACATCTTCATCCTCGCAGTATTGCCTGAAGCATCCATGACCCTTGCAACATAATTGCAGCCCAAGGCAGCCAGCACTGCCCCCCCAAAGGTGTAAAGAAAGATAAACCTACTGATGATCAATCTATTGCATCCGGGAATACCTACAAATAGTAGATAATATAAGGGGCTGCCCAGGACAAGCAGCAGGCAAATCAATATAAAGGAGGTAAAAAATATGTCGTTCCTATCCCTTTTTAAGAATATGACAAGAAAGGCTAATATGAGCGGCAAGACACCGATATAACCGCAAAGCTCATTATAATTATCCTGCATTATCCCCCTTCTGGGGTGTGGAGGGGGCAGTTTAAGCCCATATTCTTCAAAGACAGAGCGAAATTTCCCCCTGATAAGCCTATAATTATAATCCACAGGATTGCCATAATAATCTGGCACTAAAAATGTGATCAGATTTTGCCATGGTAATGGTGATAATGACCGATAGTTTTCTATCGGCTCACGATGAGCGTGCTTTATTAATTCATAAGAAGGGATCAGCTGAACTGCTGCCAGACTGATTCCAAAGACAAAAACAAGGGCGGAATATTTGACAGCCTTAATATCACGCTGCATGAATATCCTGAACAACGAGTAGGCTGCTGTAGCTAATAAAACAAATAAACCTATTTGCAGGAATGCTGATAACAGTTGTATTCCCAGCACCATCCCGGCTAAACTGGTGTAGAATATACTCCTTTTAATAATTGCCCTGTCAATAAAAAAAAGTATTAATGGCAATAAAAAACCACTCAATATCCCCATTTCTAACCAGACAATGGAAAATCCAGAGAACTCATAAACAATACCGCCAATTAAGGCACCAAATATACCAAGAGACAGGGAGCCTCGCAGAAAGATGTACATGAATATACCAGAAAGCAACATTTGAAGGATGAGTATCAGGCTGTATGAAGTGAGCGGGTCAAAGAATAAAAACAAGGTGTTGAGCGGGCAAAAAGAGACGGAATTGGTACTAAATAATGGGCTGCCGCAAAAAATATAGGGGTTCCAGAGTGTAATTTTGCCCTCTTTTAGTCTTTCGCAAGCCAATTTTCTTAATGGATAGTGCAGGAAAACAGGGTCAGATAATAAAGGATTTTGGCTCTTTGTCTTGGAATGATAGTGATGATACCAAGGCGGATAGGTGTAGGTAGCAATATCCCCACCCAATGGCAGAAAACCTAAAAAGAAAAACTTCCAGAAAAAGGCAATGGTTAATATTATTAATATCCCTATTGCCACAGAATTTTTTATTTTCAGACTGCTGCGCATTTTCTCCATAAAGCTGTGCACCCTTTATTATAGGCTACTGTCGTGTCAAATTAATTCGACCTGTGCGGTTGTTGCATTAAGCCACAGAAGCATAACAATAGCACGCAAATACAGAGGAAGAGTCACAAAGGGTGTGAATCATAAGATACTCTGGCCATTGTCAGGCTTTTCTCATTTGCAATTA
>JAHIZN010000001.1 GCA_018814245.1 bacterium | reverse complement strand
TCCATTCAATTGTTAAGCTACTTTTCTTGGGGTCATACTCAAGACCAAATCATGTCAATCTTGTTTACAGAGAAAGAATCACAAAGGGTGTAACTTCATAGATACAACCATGTTTCCTAAGATATACACCCTTTGTGGCTCTTTCCATTTTTGTTGCAATAGCTATTAGCTGACAAGTTCCCAAATCGCTAACTTAAATTGAAGAAAATTATGATTTTGTCTGAAGCAGCACACTATAGCCTTTCCAACTTTTTCTTCTTTGCACCCCCAAAGGCATAAAGAAAACATTCCTGCCACCACTCCTGCCAAAATCAGACTTCTTCTCATTTTCTGTACCTCCTCGATAAAAATTGTCATTATCAGTATCATACCGTTTCTTTTTTCTTTTCTATTCAATACCAAACATTCTCTTAGCGTCATGGAAAGAAGTAGTCATAGCGTTACCTTCTTCTGCTTTTGCTCTTCTTAATGATTTTAAAGATTCATAGTCTTCAAGCTCCTCCTGAACTTTGAAAAACTCTTCGTATGAAAGAACTACAAACTCTTTTTTCCCTTCTTTTTCAAGTATATTGGGATGAATTGAAATCACAGCAACCTCCTTTACCTATATACATCTTTTCTATGCTGAACTCGATAAATAATAATTCTGTCTCTTTCTGTTTCGAAAAGAATTCTATAGTCTCCAACTCTTAATCTATATTCTGGCATAAAATTTGTTAGTTTCTTAACATCCCCTTGTAAATTATCAGAAAGAATTTCAAGTTTTGAAAAAATTGTTTGTAACACCTTCTTGTCTATAGCGTTACAATCTTTTAAGGCTCTGGGCTTAAACTCAATCTTATGCTTCAATTATCATTCCTTTTTCCATCTAATGATAAGCTCACCTAACAGCAGGGGAGAATAACCACAAACCTTTATGTGCAAAATAAAATGTTGATAAGCCAAAAACCTTGGGTTGCGACATCCATTTCCCGCTGTTAGGTGCATCGCCTTTTAGGCTTGGTTGCTGTCTTGCTTCTGAGTAATATCTTACTACTGATTGCTATCTTACGCTACATTGTTTTTCTCTACTGATTACTATCTTCCGCTTGCCCGTTATCTTCTCGCCTGAGCTGTATCTTCCGCCTGTCTGCTATCTTCCGCCCGAGTTATGTCTTCCGCTCTCTTGTAAGTCTAACGACCGAATCACCTACCATCGGGGAGAATAACCACAAACTGTTATGTGCAAAATAAAATGTTGATAAGCCCAAAACCTCAATCACGAGCCCCATTCCCCGCTGTTAGGTGCATGAGCCTCGTTAGGCTTGGTTGCTGTCTTCCGTCTGGCTGTTATCTTACGCCCGAGCGGTATCTTACGCTTGATTACTGTCTTTTGCTTGCCCGTCATCTTCTCGCCTGAGCGGTATCTTCCGCCTGAGTGTTATCTTGCTCCCGGTTGCTATCTTCCGCCTGAGCAATATCTTACGCTCTCTTGTAAGTCTAACCATAAAAATCACTGGTGGGCTACTGCCCATCCAGTGCATTTTTCTTGTTAGACTTTGGTTCTCTGTCTTTTTCTCTTTTGGCTTACCGAACTATTGTGAATTCCGTAATCAAGGTTTGACACCAAGGTCTTCCCCTGCGAAATCATAACTTCCTAATAAGTCTTTTATACTCATCGTGATTCCCAATCCAGAACCAGAAGAAAGTATTGCTTTCTTTCATGGCTAATGCCCGGAACCCTTCGCTGACTCTGATAGACCATACCTCACCAACTTTCTTGAAGTGCAAGGAAGGATGTCTCGGATTTATCTTCCACAATTGATATGTTCTTCTGGACAATGATTTGATTTCAAGTGACAAGGAAGAATATGAATTCCAGAAGTCAGGAGTTGTTAGTGATTTCATCAAGAGATTTAGTCCTTCCCGCGGAAATATCATTACGAACACGATTCAGCATGATCTGCAAGCGTCCACCTGGCTGTGAGTCGCGTTGAATTTCCTCATCCCATTCATCGAAATGTTTAATCTCGTAGTCTGCGAGCCACATTAGAAACTCGTCCAACTCCGGTTTCTGAAGTAATTTGACTTCATTTGTAATCTTTTCAACCATTACAGTCATAACATATTTCCTTTCTGAGTCTTAGTTTCAAGGCTAACGATAAAAATAACCTGTTCATTTTTCTTGTTAGACTTTGCTTTGCCGTCTTTTTTCTTTTGGCTTGCCAAACTATCACATTAAATTCCACATTCAATATTTTTT
>JAHIZN010000009.1 GCA_018814245.1 bacterium | reverse complement strand
TTGTAATTTTATCAGTTAATTCTTCTTTTCTCCATTTCCCCATTTTCTCCATTTCTCCTTCATTACACATCTGAATAGTTACGATTTCTGACTGATTCGAAATGTGTATGAAATAACAATAGCTGAGTAGTTACAAATTAATAGACTTGGTGCGAAAATAATCGCTAATCAGAGGTAACTTCCCTAATTGGGCTTATTTAGCAACAAGTCTATTGCGAACTACTTCTCTTCCACTTCTTCCCGTCCAATCTTTTTCGCATGAATCAGGGCTATTGTCCGATAGACCATATGAGCCAACTTGGAATATGGGGCATAAAGAAAGAGAAAGAATACAGAGACAAGATGGACAAAATAGATGGGATAAGCAAGTATGGCTATGCCCATTAACCTTGTTACCTCAGCAAGTATGCCGGATAAGACTACAGTATAGATGACACCAATGAACAGCCAGTCAAAATAACTGCCCATACCTGCCTGTGCCTTGACATTGAACCGATTAATGACTACTAATGTAATACCGGTCAACAGTGCTATGGCACTGAGATTACCAATAATCTTTAGTGGTGATGTCAATAAATATGGTGACTCTTGTTTCAGGATATAGAGGTAAAACACGGCTAACGCTGTTGTAATGGCAAGCCCGATAAATCCGTACAAAACCCCCATATGGGCAAGGGCTCTACCCTTGTTTACCTCACACTTTCTGAATTTCTTGTGCGACAGAATATCAAGATTTACAGAGATAGCAGTCGGAATAAGAGACATAAGGCTGCATTTACCATTACATTGACCTTGAATATTCCTCCAGAATCGCAGTACCCCTCCGGCAAACACCAGAGCAGAAAACATAAATATCGGTACAAATACCAGATCAACAATCGTATGAGGCATAAGGTGTCCGAATACTATTTCCCCCTCTGGAATATGCAGTCGTCCAATAGCCCCAAGCACAGCCAGTAAAAACAACACAGGAAAGGCAATAAGCAATGGCAGATATTTTGCTTCACCCACCATCTTCGCCAGAAATTTAGGAATGGCATAGTGGGCAATCGTCATTTTTCTGACTGCCCCAATCACCTCACCCGGTTTTGCCCCCCTCGGGCAATAAGCGGTACAATCACCACATTGGTGACAGAGCCAGATATCCGGGTCTGTGACTAATTTATCCTTCAGCCCCCACTGTGCATTGATCATCTCCTTTCTTGGGAATGGGCTGTCATCTGGTGATAATTTGCACACTACCGAGCAAGTGGCACACTGATAGCATTTCTTGAGTGACTCCCCGCCGGATGAGATTATTTGCTTGACTACTTTTAGATCTGGCTTGATTATGTCTGTCATTTTGATACCTCCATGAATTTTTGTTATCCTTGTTTTCGGTTAGGCGTACCATATAGATAATGATCATGCTCTTCTGACCAATCTGGTGGTCCCTCAATCTTTCCCGCAAGGTCAGTAAAAACACTCCACAGGTTCCGGCTTTTAGGCTCATCCTGTTTAATAATTACAGTTTCTTCGGATCGCAATACTTCCCCATCAAATACTGCATGTAATCTTTTCACCATCCTATCCCTCCATTTTTAACATGGCTAATCACTGCCTAAAATCGTAATTGCTCAATAATCTGTGGATTTTGCAAGCCACAATTAACAATAGGTAAACAATTACAAGGGAAAGAGCCACAAATGGTGTAAATCTTAGGGAAAATAATTGTAACGATAAAACAAGACAAGGGTGCATTTCTTAGGATTTACACCCTTTGTGGCTCTTTCCCTGTATTCTGTATTCTGACTCCTGTATTCTTGCTGTCTGAGTAGTTCAACCTCATGGAATTGCCACAGGATATTGAGCAATTGCCTAAAATCCCTTAAACGGATTGGCCCCCACCCTTTCCATTGTCTCCATAAACTCACTAAATATCCCGGGAAGCTGGTCATATTCATTTATCGATAGCTGCACCATCTTTACCCGATCAGATTCAAGCCGAAGCCTGTCTAATGTTTCCTTAACCTTACTCAATCTAATCTCTGCCAACTCACTCCCCTTAACAAAGTGGCATTGGTAGTCATCACCATGCTTGCACCCTATCAGCAGTATCCCATCAATCCCCTTTGAAAGGGCATCTGTTATCCAGACAAGGTGCATGGAGCCAAGGCACCTAACCGGTATAACCCGAATATAAGGGCTAAGCTTAAGCCGTTTTGTACCAGCCATATCCAGTGCAGGCACAGCATCATTTTCACACATAAAGGCAAGAACCCTTGGTTTTTCCTCATCCTCTTCCGGCACATCAATTGCCTTCATCATGGATGAGATGATGTCAATAGAGTAATTCTTGAAGCTGATGATTCTTTCCGGGCAAGCCCCCATGCATGTCCCGCACCTTCTGCACCTTGTTGGGTTTGGCAATGGGTTGAATTTTTCATCCTCATTAATCGCACCAAACGGGCACTCGTCAGTACACCGTTTACACTGCGTACACCTTTGCATAAAGAAATCCGGGTAGCTCATATCCCCTACCCTTGGATGGACAGCCTTACCCTGGCTGGTAAGCTCAATACACTGGATAGCCTTGAGTGCTGCCCCGCAAGCATCACTCATACACGCCCCTATATCCATGGGATGACGGACACAGCCTGCGGCATATATCCCTGTCCTCCGGGTCTCGTATGGAAAACAGATAAAGTGTGAATCAGGGAATCCGTACCTCAACTGCGGCAGCTCCGGACCCTGACGATACTCAAGGTTCAGAATATCTGATGGGATAATAATACCACTTGACAGGGGTGCTTCCTCTGCCTCTTTTTTGCATTGCTCCGGGTCACACGATGCTGCCTCTTCCTTAACGCTAATCTCAATGCCTGTTGCCGGCACCATGCCTGTTGCCAGTACAACCATATCTGCCTCAACCCGGATATTTTTCCCCAAAAGTGTATCCTCAACCGTGATAATCAGCTTATCACCAGATGCAGGTTCAACACCAACCACCTCACCCTTGGTCAAAAAAATCCCCTCATCCCCTTGTGCCCTGACATAAAAGTCCTCGTGCTGCCCCATGGTACGCATATCCTTATAAAAGATAGAAGCCATGCTGTTTTCATCCTGCTGCCTGACATACAATGCCTGCTTCAGAGAGGTCATACAGCAAGAGCTTGAGCAATATGGCAGATGATTTTGGTCGCGTGAGCCGGCACACTGAATAAAGGCAATATGCTTCGCCTCCTTGCCATCAGACGGCTTGAGTATCCTGCCCTTTTTGGCTAATTCCTCCATCTTTACACTGGTGATTACATTTGGTGATTTACCAAAACCAAGGTGTGAAAGTTTTGCAGCGTCATACGGCACAAAGCCTGCGGTTAATACTATTGCCCCCACACGAAACTGTGTTTCTTTGCTATTTTGCTCCATGGTTACATCAAATATCCCAGGACCGCCAGCAATCTTTTTAATCTTCGCCGCTGTATAAACCTTGATATTTAAATTTGCCTCAATCTCTTTAATCATTGCCTCATGTGGAGGTGATTGAAGCTCATTATAGGGCGGGTTTACAGGGAAATGTTTATACAGACTGCCTGAAAATCCACCAAGTTTCTCTTCTTTTTCCACCAATACAACCTGACTTGCAGCCTTTGCGGCATTAATGGCAGTAGTCATACCAGATATCCCGCCGCCAACAACCAGCACAACCCTGCTTATCTCTTCTGTAGGCTTATATGGCTCTAATAGTTGTGACTTTTGTGCCTTAACAATACCCATGCGGAGATAGTCTTCAGCCATCATCTGTGTATCCTCATGCTTAATCGGCTGACTCCAAATAACCTGTTCCCTCAGGTTCACCCGCTCCACAATCTTATTGGTATCAAAAGCAAATACATCCTGATTCACCCTTGGTGAACATCCTGCAATAACAATTGTGTTGACACCATCTGCCTCACAATCCTTGTTAATAACGCCAACCCCATCCTGGGTGCAAAGGCAGGCATGTGTCTTACACACCGGCACCTTGCATGCCCCTGTAGTTAGCTTTGACAACTTTTCTACATCAAGGCTATCCCCAATACCACAGCCTGTACAGATATAAACGCCCAATTTCTTATCCATATTTTCTTACCCCCTCACCACACTCTGAATAGCCTTCAAGCTGCAGCCGGTTGCATCCTGAACCGATGAAGAAACATCTTGCGGCTTTCTTGATACACCAGCTGCGTAAATACCCTTATTCTGGTTATGGTCAATAAATCCGTTTTCATCTGTTTTAATACCCACAGACGGGCTATCTTTCAGGGTTGGCTGCATACCGCAAGCCAGAACCACCATATCAACGGTTACCCTTGCCTTATTTCCAGACAATATATCCTCAGCCACAACAGTTAAGCCGTTTCCATCCTGCTGGACATCTGCCACCTTCCCCTTGATAAAATGGACTTTGTCATCACCCTTGACTCTGGTATAAAATTCCTCATACTTGCCGGGTGTACGGACATCAATGTAAAACATGTAGACCTCAGAGTCAGGGATATTTTCCCGCACATAGGTAATCTGTTTCAGGGATGCAAGGCAGCACACAGCCGAGCAATACGGCAGATGATTTTCATCCCGTGAGCCGGCACACTGAACAAAGGCTACTTTTTTGGGCTCTTTCTGGTCTGATGGACAAAGGATTTTACCCTGTGTTTGCCCATTCGGGGCAGCAAGCCGTTCCATCATCATATTGGTAATCACATCCTTATACTTACCAAAGCCAAGGTTGTCAATCTTTCCTGCATCGTACGGCTGCCAGCCGGTAGCCATAACAATGGAAGCCACATTCAATTTAATCGTCTCAGGCTGCATCTGAAGATTAATCGCCCCATACTTGCACGCATCAACACACGCCCCGCATTTTGAACAAGCTGCTGCATCAATGGCATAACGATACGGAAAAGCCATCTCATGTGGAAGATACGCTGCCTTGGTGGTACCAATCCCCAGATTAAACTCGTCCCTTCTCTCAGATGGACATACAAGGGAGCATTCACCACAGGCAGTACACTTTTCGTTTACAAACCTTGGATTAACCTTGATTGTTACCTCATAATTTCCCTCATTTCCTGTAATACCTTGCACCTCTGACAGGGTATAATGACGGATCTTATTGTTTGTTCGAATGCGTTTCAGGTTTATCTCCATCCCGCAATATGGTGGACAGAGCTTTGGGAAATAGCGGTTCATCTGAACAACCCTGCCGCCAAGGTACGGGTTTTTCTCTACAAGGATAACGCTGTACCCTGTCTCAGCTGCTTCAACAGCAGCTGTTATGCCGCTGATACCTGCGCCAATTACTAAAATATCCTTAGTCATCGCCTTACCTCCATTAAATGCCTGCACCAACAGCAAAAACATGTAGATATTCATGTTTTGCTCGATGTGCAGGAATATCATATAATATTTCTTCAGCACTAATATCTTCGTCAATATGAGGATATTTTTGACTGAATGTTTATATTTTACTCTTAAAACGCAATCAATTTATCACCAAGCAAGTGTTTCAAATTCCACTTTATCGTCGTATTAAGCGACTGTTCAAGGCAGATAAAATTTATCTCTTTGTGTGATTCTAAATCTTTCAAAGTCTGTCTATCTATCGCCATATCCATGCAAATAAGGCATTCCTTAAAACTATCAGTAATATGATAAACCTTGTTTTTCGTAAACGCAGCCTCCTGAACCTTTGAGTAGTTGAGCATAAACCCATCTTTCAAGAGCAGTTCATCGAAAATATTTTCTCTATCTATCATTAACCGAAATATGGATTCTTTTTCCTGAATATATTTATCAAGCAAAGCAAGGTTTTCTTCTTCTGTTTTAGCAGGGTCGGGTGCGAAGTCCACACGGGGGAAATTTGATTTAGCAAGTTTGTAAACCTTGAAGCCTGTTTTGAAAGGCTTTTTATCTAACTCAAATAAAGAAAGTTGCTTTCCCGATTCTTCTTTTTCGATTTTTTGGATTACGCGTTTGTTGCGTTCAATGGTGATGTCGGAGATTTTTTTGTAGCCAGATTTATATGCCTCGCTATTTTCGTCAGTAAGTTCGGGGATTTGAACGAGGATGAATTTACGATTATTACTATCTTCTCTATTCAATTCCATGACCGCATGAGCAGTTGTACCACTTCCAGCAAAAAAATCTAAGACAATATCATTATCCTTTACATTAGCAATTTGTATTAAGCCACGCAATAATTCTTTTGGCTTGGGATTACTAAAAATGTTTTTAATCCCATCAAACAATGCAGTCATTTCATCATTTGCGCCTTGGTTGTGTCCGAATTCCTCATGTGACCACCAATTTGTTGCACATTGTCCTTCTTCTTCTCGTTCAAATTTGAAGTATTTTTTCCGTGGCAAACCTTCGCCGTTGCGTGGAAAAACAATTCTATTGTCTGCTAATAAACTTCTATAGGAATTTTCATCTCCCATCCATTCTTCATCATATTTTTGCCCTGAATTGGGATTTTTTATAATATATCTGCTACCAGATTGGTCAGAACCTACTTTCCATGGCTTTGAAGCCCAGTCACCTCTTAGGTCATTATCTGAGTTAGAGAATTTACCAGTCAGGTCAACTTTGCCAACGCCCGCTTCTTTAGATGCTTCTTTGTCCTTTGAATAGGAAAGGATGTGCTCTGTTACAAGACCAATCATTTTTGTCTTATCATTAGGTTGATTATGCCTGCGCCTCCAGTGAATATGTCCTTCAAAGTTATTTTCATCAAAGACTTCATCACAAATTTTTTTTAGATGATGTACTTCTTCGTCATCAATAGAAATAAATATTACTCCATCATCCCTTAACATTTGCCTTGCCAGTAAAAGTCGGGGATACATCATATTTAGCCAATTGGAATGAAAACGCCCGTTTGTCTCGGCATTGGTATCAACTTTTACGCCATCTTGCGTTACGCCGATATGCTCCCAGTAGTTTTCTCGTGATTCATCCCATCTGTCAGAATAAACAAAATCATTCCCGGTATTATACGGCGGATCAATATAAATACATTTCACCTGTTCCCTGTACGCTGAAAGCAGGCATTTCAGTGTTTCAAGATTTTCCCCTTCAATAATCATATTGCCGTCTGCATATTCAGGATTGACACTTCGTCCCTCATCGTAAACAAGTGTTGCCCTGCTCGGCGTAAAGGCGTTTCGCTTTGCCTGACTTTTGCCAAACCAACGAAACTCAAATCGTTCCGTTTCTCTCACAATGTCCGGGTCAACAATCTTTTTCAGTTCATCAGGATTAAGCTTCCCTTCCACTGTAAAAAGATCGGGAAAAAAGCTTTTCAGTTTTTCCAGCCGTTCTTTATTTAAGTCAGGGGTTTGCATAAGTTTTTTATCAAGTTCAGCCATTTACTTTTTTCCTCTTCAACAACGAAAAACACTAAAAGCACGAAAGAAAAATTGTAACTACTCAGTTATCTCATTTTCACACATGACATGAAATCAGTCAATACGCTTTTACCGAGAAAGAGCCACAAAGGGTGTAAACTTAGGGAAAATAATTGCAACAAAACAGGAGTAATTGCAAACAAGAAGAGCCGTTGACAAGGGTTCATCTCTTAAGATTTACACCCTTTGTGGATCTTTCTCTTCTCGTTGCAATAGCTGCTGGCTAATAATTCACTAAAAAATCACAGTATCTGAGTAGTTACTTACAAATTTCCCATCTTCCATGCAGGCTGCCAGCTAACATTTTTCTCCCATTTTATAATATCCCACATCTCAACTGTGCCCTGAACAGCGTTAAGTATTTGTGTGGTTTCTGGATAGCTCCTTTTAAGTGCCAGAAATATCTCCGCAGATTGTGAAAACAATCTTTGGTTAAAAAAGACATTAGCCATATCAACCAATAATAACGGCTCATTCTTTTCCGGATTATAGCCAGCCTCCTGAATATGGTTGTTTTCAAGGCTCATCATTGCCCTTGACAGGTATTCCGTGTTGTCAAGGGATATTCCCCGACTAAAATAGGCAAGTCCAAGGTTCCATGAAAGTATCCCCGGAGAGCCTCTCTCCTCACAACTACCACAAAGGGATATAACCTTATTTAATCTTATCCCCAGCTTAGCATAGACAACGCCAACCTGACTTCTCAGGGCAGGGTTTTTTTCCTGACTGACGATATCCCCCCATATTTTGAGGGCAGATTCTTTTTGTCCCTCTTGATAGAGGCAAACCCCTGAATAAATCTGAGCCATAACACGATTAACATCCTTGGTTTCCCTATCATCAATAACATCCTTAAAGACCTTTTTCGCCCTTCCTGTATCCCCTGATAAAAGATAACACATCCCTGTCTGATAAAGTATCTCACCCTTATTACGGCTGAATTTCAGGTAATGCCCATAGTATTTAGCTGCCATGGCAAGATAAATATCGGCTAAATAACTAAAATTTGATGAGTTATAAAATTTTGTGATATACTTAATCCTTATCTTTTCCTGAGGATTGGCATATTTACCCCATGTATCTATCAATTCCGGCTGATAAAACTTGAGATTGTTCATTAGGTTTATCGCCTTGTCTGTATTCCCATTCTTGAGATAAATCCATGCCAATCTTCTATCTTTTGACTTTGCACCCCACAATATTGCCTCTTGCATCTTATCTTTTCGATTACACTCAGTATAGGCACACCCAAGTTCGCTTAAAAGAACAGGGTTATTTATCTGGCTGCTTCTGACCCTTTTCCATAATCTATCTGCCTCCTTATATTTACCTGATTTGTAATAACATGCCCCCTGTTTAATCATTGCCTTCCAATACAGGGATGAACCAGAAGGTATATTCTCGAATTCTGTCATGGCTTTTTGATAATCTCCAAGAAGATAATAGCAAAGTCCGCGATAATACCAGAGATAATCACTCTTTTCAGCATAAATCTTTAATCCCTGACACTTTTCCTGCCTTTTCTTTTGTAATTTATGCGTCAGGAGACGGAGATTATAATAGTTCAAGCCTGTATTAGCTGATGTAGTCAAAAATGTCTTGTATATCCGGGCACGCGAATAACAGCTTCTGGCAGTACCAAGCAGGCTGAGCTGATACATCTTCTTCCCATTTGCAGTTGTCTTTTTGTTAAGCCTTATCTCCCTGAGATACTGAGAGATAGCCTTATCGTCCAAATTCTTTTTTTCATAAAGATAGCCAAGCATATAGTTGAAGCCCTCTTTGTAAAAGCCAGGGTTCAATCTTTCCACCCTGCGCAGGGTTTGATATGCCTTATCAACCTTATTCTTAATAAAGAGATCTTTGCCTTCCTCATACAATTGGCAAATATTCCCTGGAGGGGCAGACAAGGCTCTTTCGGGTCCAATAAAAAATAAGATGATGATAAAAATAATAGGCATGGTTATCTCTTCTCCCTGAAGTTTTTGATTGCCTTAACAAATATTCGTTTTCTATGCTCTTTTTCATATTGAGCTGAATAGGCAATGATGAGATGATTGCCATGAAAGGACTGATATGGGGCACAGGCAACATCACTCATAACCTTATTTCCTGTCTCAATCAGCCATCTCTTAGGGGAATCAGCATCTATAAGATACATCTTATCCCCATAACCAGAGATGTAAATCAATTTGGACCCAAATTCAGAAGCCAGCCACATGGGTCCATACCTTTCTCCCCTTAAGACATTTTCTGCCATCTTTTTTTTATTTTTCCCATCTGCATCCATGATCCACAAATCATAAACCAACTCCTTTCCCTTTCTAATAGTATAAAAAGCAATCCTCTGCCCATTCGGTGACCAGATAGGATTAACCTCATCTATGGGGTCAGGGGTAAGGGGTATTTTTTTTACTGATGGGCAATTTATATCACTGAGCAGGTAAATATCCATATTCCCGCTTTCTAAAGAGGCATAGACAATCCTGTTTCCATCAGGTGACCATTGCGGGGTAGTTTCTACCTGCGGGGTACTTACCAGACACCTCAAGTTTTCCGGGACACTGCCGCGACTCATATCTAAAAGATATATATCTCCATTCCCAGTAAGACCTGAGACAAAGACTACCATCCCTGGATTTGAAGGGGAACAACTGGCATAATTGTTAGTAATTGATTCACTCCTTATCTGGTTCAGCTTTACCTGAGGATAGCCTGTTATCTTAAAATTACTATCCATAACATACAGCTTATCATTGGAGATGAATGGAATATTCCTTTCGCCAAGTGGAATCGGTACATCCCTCTTACTTATTTTCCTGAGTGAAACAAGGGATTCTTTTTTCATCTCTTTGTTTTCATCAATCAATCCCTTGTACAGGTCTGTCTTTTCAGTATAGATAAACTCATATGTGTTTTTGGCAGCTTTTATCCATGAGATCCCACCGGCATAAAAATTTTCTGCAGCTGCAAATTCCATTACCTCTTCTTCAGCAAAGGGGTCTTTTTCTGTTGCCTTAAATTCTGCAATCGGTTTCATCAAGCAATTTCCTGAGGGTGGGGACTCAAGGTAAAATATCCCTTGAGAGTGGCTATTACTTTCACGGCTGATCTTTTCCATAGTCATTAACCTGCTGTCTTTTGACCAACTCGGACATATATCATCACATGCTTCATCATGAAGCATGTGTCTGTATATATTAGTCATAGCCTGGGTTTTTATCTTTCCAAAGGCAATTTCAGCCACAGAATAAGCCCTTAGTATGCCTTCTTCAGCCGCTGCGTTTGAGCACCAGATCAACAGCAGGCTTAGTATTATTATCCATTGTCTCATTTATTTTCTCCTCCTCGGAACTGTCAGAAACAGAGAATATATCCGCAGATTACGCAAATTAAAAGAAATTGCAAACAAATTCAACAACTATGCGAGACAGAGGACAGGCACGGGGGACTGTCTCTACCGGCTGGCGTACATGCCTTTCAGATTTTTCTTCCCCATTTTTCTGATAATCTGTGTAATCTGCGGATTAAATCTTAACTGCACAGGATTAGGTATCAGGTGGCGGATAGTAGCACCCTACTTATTCACCTGGTCATATACTCTTTTGGCTAAGTCCCATGATGCTTTAGGATCACTCCCATCCCTGAATCGTGAGAAATACTCATTAAAGGCATCATTTGCATCGTTTTTCCATTTTGCTCGAATATTTTCTGATAAATCAGGTTGTTGTTCGTACCAGACATAGCCATAATAATACGACATGGCTAAATAGAACCTGATGTCATGGATATTCCTCAATGGTGAATTAAAGGAAACCTTTGGCGGTGGCTGTATCCGGCTGAACTCTGCCCGACGCGAAAATGCCTCCTGTAGATTTTTGATGGACAAGTTGTACTCCTTGATAGCAAGCTCAGCATCTACAGGGCTATCAAATCTTTTTGCCTTTTTATAATGTGCCAATCCCTTGTAAAAGAAGATAAAGGCATTACGCCCTTCCTTTTCTAATCCCTTTAACATATCCAATGCCTGGTCATACCTTCCATTATTGTAAATATCCTCCAATACCCTGTTCCATTTTTCGGAAATAGTCTTTGGCTCAACAGTCGGTGGTGGTGTAGGCTTAATCACTGTCGGTACGGGTTCAACCACTATAGGTGTAGGCTTAATCACTGGCGGTACAGGTTCAACTACAGGGGATGCGGGCTTAACCACTGTGGGTGTAGGTGTAGGCTCTGGCAGTGCTGGTGGAGGCTTTGGCGGTGCGAGTGGTACCCTGGTAACACTTACCACATCAGGAATAGATTTATTCCCCATGGAATCTACAGCCGTAATGGCAATGATATACTTTTTCATATCACAGAGCTCGATCTCTTGCTTGAACCTGCCATCAGCATCTAATTTTATTTTAATAGACTTTTTGTCAACCAATAATTCAACATCCTTGATAACACCATCATCTGTTACCTCCCCAATAATCTCTACGCTATCTTTTTCGGTATCAATGTTATTATCAGGGGTAGATATTTTTGCCTGCGGCGGGGTATTATCTACTATTATCTCAAATTCCTCCTTAGTAATATTATTTGTCTTATCCCCTGCAATTATCCTGATGATATTCTTTCCTGGCTTAAAGTGAGAAATAGTTGTTCCGAAGTAGCCATCATTGCTGAAGTTTATCTTATTTCCATTTACCTCAACAAAGGCTATTCCTGACACGGCATCCTCTACCCTGCCGGAAATGGGAACAGTATCCTGATTTGTCACCCTATCCTTTGGTTCAGGGGAGGTAATTTTAATTACTGGCGGATTAGCGTCTTTTACAATCTTTACCTGTTGTTCAGACTGATTGCCGCTTGCGTCCAGGGCTGCAATTACTATCTCATTTACGCCCTCCTGAAGATTAACCCGGGCAGAAAATTTACCGTTGGGTAAAAAAGGTATTTCTTTATTTCCTACCTTAAGAGACGCTACCTTTTTGTTATCAGAAACAACACCTTCTATAACCACAGCATCCTTATTAGTTGCTGCAGGCAGGGGTGATACTTTCAATTCAGGGGGTTTTGTGTCTATTACAATTGGGACAGTAGAGGATTTTTGAATCAGTCGTTGGGCATTGGCCAGTCCCTTTTCAGCTAAAGAATATTTTCCTTGTCCAAGGTCAGAGGATGCCCCTGATAATATAGCTATTATTCCCTGATATGCCCTCGAATCCTTAACATGTTTTTTTGCCTCTTGTTCCATGATTCTTATTCTGGCAGAGATAGCATTATATTTTTTTTCTGCAGTTCCAATTATCTGCTTAATTTCCTCAATCCCCTGTTTCACAGCCTCATACTTATCTTGATTAAACAAATCCCTTGCATCTGACAGCCCTTCATCTGCATCACTATGGACAAAGCACCCTTTAGCCCTGACAGAATCAAGACAGCCCTGAACAGTCTCCAGATCTCGCTTGACAAGCTGCTTTTCTTCCTCAGTCTTTTCAGTTAAAAAAACCTGCAGCCTTATCTCATTGGTATTTTTTGCCCTGTCTGTTGACTCCATACTTATCGTATTTGTCCCCAGAGAAAGGGTAGTGGGGAAAGAAAAGCTGCCATCATTGCCCACGGTAATAGCTTGAGCCTTATCATTAATCATGGCTGTTAATCCTACCCCTTCCTCAGTTGTTCCTACAAACTCTATTCTTTCTTTATCTGTCTTAAATTCTGTAGATGGGGGATAGACTATCATCAAGGCAGGTGGTGTCTTATCTATAACTATATGTCTCTCATCAGTTTTTACCTTACCAACCGAATTTTTAACCTGAACCCTGATAGTATATGAGCCTTCATGAATATCCTCACACCCTGTAGATAGAAAAAGCTCCTGATTTATTAATGGTACCAACTTGCTGAATCTCTGCCGGGCATCTACGGTAGTAATGATGGTATTGACCTTTTTGCTGCCAATAATAACATCTATCCTGACAAGATTGTCCTTATCAGAGGCTCCAGAGACACTAATCTTATTGTTTTCAGCCTGAGTTATAAGCCCTTCCTGTGGTTCAGAGATGGTTAATGATGGGGATTTCAGTGTAAGAAATAACAATACCCCAATAATTGCTCCCAGAATTATGATCATGGGGATGAATATAGACAATATTTTTTGATTAGACATTTCTGCAACCTCCTTGTAGTAACTGCTCAATAACCTGTGACATGTGCGAAAGAAAAGACGGATAACCACAAAGGACACAAAGAACACAAAGGTTTTTTTCTTAGTGAACTCTGTGTATCCTTTGTGTACTTTGTGGTTAATCTGAAAAGAAGGAATTGCCACAGGATATTGAGCAATTACTCCTTGTATAATTACAACCTACTGGTTCATGACATTTGTCGTAGGGGCAGGCCCCAGTGCCTGCCCTCTGTCTTACCCACAAATTCAAAATATCACGAATCACTACATTGCCGGTGAATAGCTTCATTCTCCTTACAGTCATCCCTGCCTGTGGTTCACAAGCTTAGAAGCTTATGCTGCCAACTGAGTGTTTTTCCTTATTGTGTATCTGGATGCGAAGGCTCTACTGTTCTGATGCGAATAATTTGATACTCCTCCTGGGTGGCCCCTGCCATTATCTCAGGAATCCTTTCCAAAACAATATCCTCCATAGCTGTTTCCTTACCCTTTTCTATGGCTATGGGTTGTGTTTCCAACCAGAAGTATACCCCATGCTCAATCCTCAATTTACATGTATTCAACTCAATATAGGAGAAAGTAAATTCCCCGGTAGGGGCTGAATACTCTTCTTTAAGCTTGGTATTATTTTCTGTAAGGAGCTTGACCTTGACAGAAGAAACCGGCTTAAGGAGTTGCTTGCCTGAGCTATCCAATTCCTCAGATTTCTCAACCATCCTTCCCTTCAAAAGACCGCCAACAGTAGCCGTAATAGTTAAGTCAGTATCTTTTTCTGGTTTTGTTAAGTCAACAACCTTTATCCTTTCTGGAACTATCCCTTCTTTTTTGCAAATAAAACGATATTTCTGTTTTTTTAAGTTGGCAACCTCAAACATACCCTGTGATTGGGTTTTTACAAAACAGACAGCTTCTCCTTTTTCTTCGCTTACTACCTTGATGTTTACATCTCCTATCCCATCGCCTGTAATAGTATCTACTACCTTGCCTGAAAGTACATTCCCTCCTGTAAACTGATCAATACCAACACACCCTATCATCTGAACACAACAAACAATAACTAACGAAATTAACGCAAGTTTTTTTATGAACATCTACGATCTCCTCCTCGTATAATTGAAAAATTCAGGGAAAAGTCTGCCATTTTGTAACTGCTCAATATCCTGTGGCAATTCGCAAGAGGTTGAAAGCAACAGTAACTATTCAGCCAGCAAGAATACAGATACAGAGAAAGAACCACAAAGGGTGTAAATATCATAAGCATTCAGCTATCAGTTGTCAGCAGTCAGTTAAGAGCAGAAAACAGGCTAAATGTAATCGCAAATTTTAATTTGTGTCTGTGTGTGTTAGCTGATAGCTGATAGCTGACAGCTAAACGCTTATTTACACCCTTTGTGATTCTTTCCCTGCCAGAGGTGCTACCTCTTTTTCGCTCGCAATTGTGAAAGTAGAGACAGGTCTAAAGACCTGTCTCTACATCTTGGCAATCTTCGCAGCTTGCAAAATCCACAGGTTATTGAGCAGTTACGCCATTCCTTAATTTCTAACCACCAAACATTCTCCACATCCCCTTCCTTTTCACCCCTACTACCCGAATAGCCACAACGCTTATATCATCTGTGCCATTATTTGCTATAGCCGTATCAATTAATTTACCACACATCACTTCCATATCCTCAATATTTCGAACCACAATCTCAGCCATATCTTCCTCTGCAACCACACTATTTAACCCATCTGAACAAAGTAAAAACACATCATCTTTCTCTATTAATCTCATATTAATATCAATCTCAACAGTATCTTCTACACCCAATGCCCTGGTAATAATATTCCTTTTGGGATGAGTCTGCATTTGTTTTAGTGTCAGATGTCCCTTTTGATAAAGCTCTTGTACCAAGGAATGGTCAGTAGTAATCTTCTCTATTCTTTTGGCATGGATACGATAGCAGCAACTATCCCCGACATGGGCAACATAGGCTTTTTTCTGGTCAAAGTGTAACACTACTACCGTTGTTCCCATTCCTCTTAAATCAGGATTATTGATCATATGTTTTCTTAAAGATAAATTTGCCTTTAAGATGCTGTATTCCATAGCCTTAACAGGAAGTTTCAGTTCCTCAAGCACAGAGGGAAAACACTCAATTATGGTTTCTACCACACTCCTGCTGGCTAATTCTCCACCAACAGCCCCGCCCATACCATCTGCCAGAACATAGATATTGTCCTCTGACATACCATCATTTGGAAATAATCCAAAATAATCCTGATTACACCCCCTTGCTATACCCTTAATGCTTTTACCGCTTACCATCAATTGCAAGGACTTCCTCCCCTTCTACCACCTGCCAGCAGGAGACATCCAATGCCGTAGGGGCAGACCCCCGTGCCTGCCATCTGTCTCTACTCTGACAAAAATTTTACCTCTATCTGTTCAAATGGTTTTGTAACCTCTATCTCTTTCCTGACAGGGGCATTGTAGCCATTGATTGGTTGAACCTCTATCAGATGTTTGCCCTGAGATACATGATTAATCTCCAGACATGAATCGTGTGTCTGGTATGTCTTGTTATCCATCGTTGCTTTTATCCCGAACACATCAGAGGTGATAACCACTGTATGTTCAGGAACAACCAATCCATATACCAGATAGCCAAGATATAAGGATAAACCCACAGTTGCTATACTTCCGCCTATGGTTATGATAAGTTTAGCCATGCTCAAAGAAGACTTTTTTACTACTGGAGTGGAATAGTTATCACTATCTTGCAGGTATTTTTGAATCTCCCGGGTTGTTTCAATTTTTTCTTTGTATAATGAAGACAAATAGTTGTGAATAGCCTGATACATCTCTAAGGCATCATTATATCTATCCTTTGGGTTTAATGCCATTGCCCTGGTAATGATTCGTTCCACCTCTTTGGATATAGTTGGATCAATCTTATGTGGAGACGAGTATTGTCCTATAGAAATATTCTTCATGACCTTTGATACAGGCTCTTCTCCAAAGGGTTTCCCGCCAGTAAGAATCTCATAAAGAACCACACCGAGTGAATAAATATCTGTTTTATGGTCTATTGGCTCACCATCAATCTGCTCCCTGGACATATACGGTGCAGTTCCGACAATAGTAGCAGTTTTAGTCATATCAGCAACATCAACTGCTCGGGCAATACCAAAATCTGTCAGCTTCACCCTTCCATCTCTGGAGATCATAATATTAGATGGCTTTATATCCCGATGGACAACAGAATGATGTTCTTCTCCACGATAGCTGAATTGCCTCTTATGGGCATGTTCCAACGCCTGACATACCTCTGCAACAATCAAAAGACCAATCGAAACAGGTAGTTTTTCATTTTTGATCAACTCTTTCAGGGTAACCCCATCCACATATTCCATCTCAATATAATATGCCCCCTTATCCATACCCACATCGTAGACAGCAATGATATTAGGATGTTGGAGTTGAGCAACAATCTTTGCCTCTCTTTCAAATCGTTTTAGAAATTCCTCATCCCTTGCCCTATCCGGAGACAAAACCTTTACTGCACGAATAATATCTAACCCTTTATGCCTTGCCTTGTAAACAGTAGCCATCCCGCCTTCGCCAATCTTTTCCAGAATTTCGTAGCCGCCTATATATTCTTCATTCTTTTTGACAGGGGATTGCCACATAGCAGTTTCGTCATTTGTATGGGTATCCATTTTTCAGCCTCCTTAAAATCAATCCAATCCAGATGGAAAAAAGATTCCCACCTGTGCGGTTGTCGTATTAAGCCACAGTAGGGGCAACCCCCCGTGGTTGCCCTCTGCCCACATGGTTGCCACATATCAGGGCAGGCACAGGGGCCTGCCCCTACACAGAAACAAATTCGACCTATGCGGTTGTTGCGTTATTATACGCAGGCTTGAAGCCTGCGGCTACCAAAAGCACAAATAATTTTGATGTAATTATCCACAACCGCACAGGTCGAAAGATTCCCGCAAAGGTCGCAGAGAATTCGCAAAGATCGCAGAGGAAGAGAAAAAAAAGATGAGATTTTCCCCATTTTTCTGATAATCTGCGTAATATGCGTAATCTGCGGATTAAATCTTAGTCGATTCCCGCTCTAATATTATGTTGAAACAGCATAATTCGGATTTTCTCCATAGACTGTTTCATAGCATTTTCATCACCAGACTTTTTCAGTATTATCAGTTTTTGATAGCATTGGTATAAAGCCGTCCATACCTGAACACAACTCTCTGGTTCCCACGATGTAAGAGAGATGGTGTCAATCTCTTTATCCAATCCCTCCAGAATCGCTTTTGCCCATTCTGTTTGTCCGAGTTGCAAGCAATATTTTCCAGCAGCTAATCGCCGTATAAACCTTTTCTTATGTGAAGTCTGCTGATTTATTCCCTGTTGCAATACCTTCAACGCCCCCTCAAGATTTCGTTGAGTGATTAGCTCAAGTGCCTCCTGCAAATCTGTATCATCATCCTCACCGCTGATTTCTTCAGCATGAAGCTGTTCATAACTCACTGATACGACTTGTAGTGATATCCACTGCATGGTCTCTTCATCTGCAAATGATGTTCCATCAGAAAAGCTTAAATCTATGATCCCCGGCAACCTATTCAAAAAAGCCTCTGTCTCTGAGGCTATTATTCTGGCTGTATTTTCATACCCCATAGACATGAGTCCATTATAAGTCATTCTCTGGAGATCAAGCCAAAAGGTATTGCCTGCATCCTGAAAGGTATTTTCAGCTTTCTCAATCAAGGCTAACCAGTTGCCTGCCTCAATTAGAGCCTTAAGGCTATCACTCACCTGAGTTTTTGGGGCAGGAATCTTTGTTCTTCCATCCTTGCCTGCAGTCGGAATGCTATACACAATATCCCATTTGATACATCGTAGAAGGCGATATGGCAAGGGATCTTGCGGATTATTTGCTCGTAGGGATGATGCCATCTGTCGAATAGCATTGATAATCTCAGTATTTCCCTGAGGAATCGATGCTGAAGATGGTATTGCCATTGTAGTTGGTGCTGCAACAGATTCAATGGCTGGCGATGTTATCAAAGGAACCTCTGCAGGAGTTCCCTGTTGTTTGCCAATCTCCTGGGGTTTGGGCTCTTCTGCCGTGGATAGAGATTGTATGCCCTCTACCTGTTTTGAAAATCCGCTAATCAGATTAGGTATGGATGGTCTCTGTTCTGTAAACCTTTCCTGAATCAATTCATTAAGCCTCTTGATCAATTCAGAAGCATCCAGAACGGCTTGTGATTCCTTTGGAGAAGGGCTGCGAACTATAAGATCTCCCAGCCTTTGGTCCAGCCACTCTATAGCCAGTTTTCGTGCCTTTAGCTTTTGAGGGAATAAGCTATCCCAGAAATTCTCTAAAACATGACAATATATCCTGAGCCCATCACATACACCCTGATACCCCTCCTTTTTGAATAATCCTACACACAGAAAACCTATAATGGTCAAGTCTTTCGACTTTTCTGTCAGTATCTTCTGACTTAAATCAACCACCTTATCCCAATTGATGGCATCCTTAGCAGAGCTCATCGCTGTAAGCTTTTGAATCTCATTGGCTATTTCCTGGTATTCACCGTCATATTTGGTATCCATGCCAGACGGCGAATTATCATTGATAGGCTGTATGTAAATTTCAATATTCATCGTTCACCCCTGCTTGTAAGGTAATTGCTCAATAATCGGTGGAAATTGGTAGTCGCAACTGCCAGAGGGGCTCCCTCCTTTAGGTTGCGGTATTTTACGCAAGGATATAAGCCTGCGGTTACCACTGATAACTGAGGCATTACCTTTCAATTTTCTGGAATTGCCACAGGATATTGAGCAATTACAAATTGGTACTGCGACATATCTGCCATGGTTTTAATCCCCTCTATCATTAAGTTTCCTGAACCCTCCCCTGTGATTTGAGTTAGATCCATCACATGTTGATATTCACCAATATCATTTCCAAGTAGTTGTGTATCATCATGACTCGGATTACGCCAGAGTATATTGCATGACAATAAATCACCTGCCTCACCCTTTTGAGGGAAAAGGATGGTTGGTATCGGAAGTTGCCCGGGAAAGTTTGCCCGGATAAGCCGTATCCACATCTCTATCTGCAAGGGTATATCTATTGAAATTGCTAATGGTAGTCTTAAGGCAATATCAACCTCTCTGCCATTTACTGTCTGGGGCAATGTGAGTATGGTAGATATATCCTGCAACAGATTGTGCCAGCATTGCCTGCTATTTTCCTTAAATAAAGATTCCCTAAGTACATCTATGGAAATATGCTGCAGCTGCTCAGAAATATCTGTTGACGGCTCCATATCTTTAATATCCAGACTCAAGCCCCGATATTTTTTATAAAACTCCGAGATATCTTTCACCTCATTTACAGCAGCATAATATCCCTCTAAGGCTTCCCATATTGGAACCAGTGTATTTATTCCGGTATCTTTTAACACACCCCTTGGAAGTACTACAAAAAATGCAAATGGGAATTGTCTCAATCCGCCTGTATCAGAGCTGTTCCATATAGAGGCAACAACAATATTCCTCTGTTGCGGGAAGGCTATCAGTATTCGATAACCTGCAGATGACAACCCTTTATCCTGACTCTTCCCGAATCCCTTATCCATCCATTCCTTAAAGTAATATGTCTCCCGAGCATCTGTGCTGATAAAGATAAAGTCCTTATACACAGGTAGTTTGCCATAGCAGGATATTAATATCTTCTGATTAAAGCCCAATATTTCAGCTATTTTTTTGAACATAGGTTAATCCTCTTGCAGCTATGTAAGCGTTCAGCTGTCAGCTAAGATCTAATCCGCAGATTACACAGATTTCACAGATTATCAGAAAAAATCTGAAAGGCATATAACAGTAGAGACGCAAGATATTGCGTCTCTACCATGTCTCTACAGGTTCACCGAACACCCTTAGTCGTTGAATTTGTCTTACAGAGGAGAGCACCTCTGGCAATTATCTTTTAATCTGCGATAATCTGCGAAATCTGCGGATATATTCCCTGTTTCTAATTGCACAGGTCGCAAAATGTTGCGTCTCTACTTTCACAATTGCGAGCGAAAAAGGGAAAGAACCACCGGCTGAACGCTTACTCAAATACAGGCATCTTTGGCACAGGCTCTGAGAACTTAACCTCGAGCTTGCCATATACACTCCCTCCGGAAACCTCAGTGTCAGGGAGTTTTATGGGAATTACCCATTGTTTGCGTTTGGATTCCTTCAGGGGTTTACCCATGATCGTGATATACGACAGAAACGACATTGCCCCTCCATAAACCTCCAATACCCTTTCCTGTCCTGTTTGTTCATTTATCCCTCGTATGCTCAGGCATTCCCCTCCCTTTGTTAACCGCCATATCTGCTGCTTGGACTGACTGCTTTCCCGAAAGGTAATCCTGATTCCTCCGGGTGCTGTGAGTCGACAAATGGTAAACCTCTGTCCAATTGGAATTGTTCCCGGGCTTCTTATCTTTGAGGAGAAGCTTATCTCAACATTATGACTCTTTTCCTCATTCTGCTCATAAAGAAAGTCTTTCAGTCTCAGGCATTGAACGATAAACCTTTTATGCTTTTCATCCCCGGGAAAGTCTAATTGGTCAACCTTATTTGAGAGTATGGGGGACAGATTAAATTTATTTATCAATCCCTCAAGACCATTTGCATCCATCAGGAATTCCTTCAAATCACTGAGTTCTACGCAGGGTATCTGGAACTTAAATTTTTCAGTCTCTGCATCATTTTTTGAAAAATCCTTAAACGGGAATTTACCCTCTAATTTTGTCTTGTATTCTTGCATCAAATTATTCCATTCAGGAATAAACTTAGCATTGACATCATTTCTCAAGAGTTGAAAGGCTTTTTCCTCAATATCCTCAAGTCGGGTCATGAGTAACTCGTGTTCCAACCCATTATGGTGCCTTTTAATGGTAGTAAATGCCCGCATCTCATTAATATTTACCTCACCAGCAGTCAGCTGACTCCATGCCATTAAGGCAAGCCCATCAAGGCTTGAGATACAATTTGTAAACTGACTCCCTGCCTTTTCCATATCAGCAAGTGTATCCCTTAATTGATATTCAATAAGGACTTTTTCAAGTTTTTTGAGATTGGCTTTAATCTTAGGGTCAGCAGCAGCCTCAGGGATACTGTTGATGATATTTTCCATTTCTTTATAATTCATATTCTTAAGCAAAAGTGCTGGTAGTGAATCATTAGAATCTATAAGAGCTGTCCTCATGCTGCTGATATTGTGATGAAACTCATTCCAGTTCGCTGCGTTAATAAGTGTTTTGCCCGGGATAAAATTACTGTATACATTCTGCCAATAATTAGTATATTCTTGCAGGTATTTGACTGAAGATGGCCGATCCATCTCAGGAAGGGTACTTTTACAGAATTCGAGGGTAAACTTCACAGGTATCCCTGAAACATCCTTTTCGTTTAACATCCCCACATCCTTGGTCACATCCTTTTTAAGCCCTTTTCTCAGGAGGAAAAATGCCCTTTTCTCAATCTCTCCAAGCCGTCCAACAATCAATTCGTTCTGAATTGATTTGTGTGTCTTTTTGAACCTGCTTATAGCATTTAACCCTTCTGCCTTTTTACATACCTTGTCCCATGCATCAATTGGAGAATGACCAAGCTTCAGGACATATTCTGTAAACTCATCACACGCTGCTGACAGAGAATCTATCTCACCTCGCTGATATGCCATGGTAATTTTTTCTAATTTTCCAAAGGCAGACCTGATGTCCGGATCATTTTGAGCCTCAGGCGTTTCAGCAATAAGGCTTTTCATCTCTTGATACGGCATATTCCTGAAAAACCCCTTCAATGGTTCACATTCTGTATCAATCAAGTTTTTCTTCACGGAAGATGTCAGCAAATAAAAACTTTTCCAGTCTTTAGCTGTCATTAATTTATTACCAGGCTCAAATTTTTGATATACATGCAACCAATGATTAAGATACTGATAGAGTTCTCGCAATACCTTATTCAACACCTGTGTATATGTCTTCGGATTAGAAGAATCAAACACAGCCAACATAGCATTTTGTTCAGACAGACTTTTTCTAAGGGCAATAAAGTCATAGGTTGTCTCTGCTTTTGCCTTTCCGCCCCCTCCCTTTTTTGCCCCTCCGCCGCTGGATGCATCCTCTTTGTAAACTGCTGATATAGCCATTGAATCCCGTTCCTGAAGGGCAAGGGATGCAATCCTTCTCATTATCTCTTCCAGATTCTTTTCGTGCCACTTCTCATGGAATTCGATATCGTTCAGCTTGTTTACAATATCTATAATCTCATCGCGTTGCTTCATCTGTTCCTCATGCCACTGCTGAAGGTATTTATTTACCCCTTTGGGATTATCCTTGACATTCTCCTTAAACTCATACAGTTTTTTCTGAAATTCGTTTTCATCTTCTTCAGATGGATAAATATCAGCATAGACATAAACCCTTTCAAGAATGTCGGCTATTGTTTTTGCTTCCTCAGAGAGTGATGAAGAAAGTATCTTTTGTTTTGTTGTCTTTGTTGCTTTATCAGTACCCTCTCCCTCTACAGTAACAATATGTGGATATTCGTAGATACCTTTTTCAATAAAGGCAGTATATTCCTCCTGAATTTGCTTGATAGTTCTTTCTTTTTGTCTGTTAATTGTCTCCTCTATCCTGCTGTTTGCTATCCCGGATGGAAGCAAGCTATCATAGAGCCTGACACAATTTTTACATATTCTTCTGAACGCAGTATCAATATTTTTCTGATAAATCGGAACATTATCCGTAAGGTGTTGAGAGATATCTTTAATCCCTGCATTAAACGGTTTACATCTTTCCAGAAACATCTGGATTGTTTCCCTTGTCTCTTTATCCTCGTAGCCTGGTGCCAAGATGTTCTGATAAATATCATCCGTTTTTTTTACGGCATCAATAAGCTTGAACCACCAACCTACCCCTTCAAGCCTTTGAATCTCCCAGTATTTTTCAAAATTTTCTAAAGAGGGCTCTATTACCCTTTCATATGTAGATTTGCTCAATAACCCTGTAGGATTTGTCTTCTCATTCTGGAGAAGATACTTAAACTCCTCTTCTGCCTTGTCTCTTGAAAATCCTTTATTTCCTATCCATTCATCAACCCTTTCAGAGGCATAGCTGCTGCCTGCAATCCCGGAGGTGGATTGACAAAATTCAACAAAAGAGAGTGCAGATAACTGGGAAAGCTGTTTTTTTGTTGCTGATTCCGGAGATTCAGAAACACTCCACCATAGAATATACTCTTTTAATGCAGATACAAATTTATTAAAATGTTCATCCGAAGACTCTTCCCATTTAATCTCCACAAGCCTTTCTTCAACAGACTGTATCAAGGGATGCAGACATCCCTTGATAAATACATGTTCATGCATTAGTTTTATATCCCTTGTAACATCATTCTCTTTTCCCTTGAAGAACATGATTGAAACATGAGAACCCTGAATCCGCTTTCGTTGTATGGAAAGGGCACTGCTTATCTTAAATGATTCTATAATGGATGGAACCGTACTCTTTTTCAACAATTCCTTAGCCTCTACCACTGTGTCTAATGCTGGAGCAATATCTCTTTTGAATGTAATCACTCCCCATATAAGCAGGAATAAGGATAGCATGGCAATTGTTCCCCCGCCGACCCAGATAAGTTGTCTGATAATCTGATCCCTTTCCTGAGATTTGGACAATCGCACTACCAATCCCTGCTCTTGAAAGACCTTTTTTGAGTAAAAATCTCGTATAAAGAATGCCCGTTGCTTTTTGAATACCTGCTCAAGCTCCTCTATAATATTGGCATCAATCCCTTCTTCACCCAACAACTGTCTGCATGCCCTTGCAACCGGCCGTCCCTGTTGCAGAGCACTTGAAAAATAGAACCCCCTGAAAAACAGTGGTTCATGAAACTTGTCTGTAACGAATATAATGTTCAGATATTCTTGAAGCGGCTCATTCAAAGATTCCAATTCCTCAGGAAATATAAACAGCTTGTCAACAAGGCTCTGATTGATTTCTTCACCAATAAACTTAAGCCTCCATTTATGGATCTCGTTACAGAGGTTCTTAAATGTTTCTGAAAAACTTTCCGAAGCATACGGTTTATCAATCTGGGCTGAATTTGACCAGCCAAGCATCTGTCTTTGCTGAGCAGCAGTAACCTTTGAAAAGAATTCAGTAAAGCCAAGGATATGGTCTGCCTTTGTAATCAAAAGAAAAACAGGGAACCGAATGCCCATAACCTCCTGGATGTGAAAGAGTTTTTGTCTGATATTCTTTGCCTTTGCCTCTCGTTCTTCCATGCTGTCTTCTAAGAGTGAGGTAGCAGGAATAACCATAATCACCCCATTTATTGGACAATTGGCTCGATGACGCTTCAAGAGGTTAAGAAAACCATTCCATTCATCCTTATCCGGTGCATTTTCTTCCTGAAAGGTAAACCTGCCGGCAGTATCAAGAATAACAGCCTCATTAGTAAACCACCAGTCGCAATTTCGTGTTCCGCCTGTCCCTGAAAGGGCTTCTGTCCCTACAGGAAATTCAATCTCTGAGTGTTGCAGGGTAGTACTTTTGCCAGATTGTGGTTCTCCAACCAATAGATACCATGGCAGGGAATAAAGTGTCATCCCAGCTTTTTTAAGCTCAGCTACTGCTGCTGACCATCGTTGTGAAATTTCTGCAATTGCCTGCTGAATCTCTACCTTACTCACCCTTTGTTTTTGTGAATCTTCCTGCAGCTCTTTAGCGAAAGAAGACTCTTTCTTTTTTCGTTGTAATTTGACAAGAAGATTGACTATCAGAAGTAAAAAGATAATTATCAGCAGCACTATCAGTACTATATTACCGATTTTTGACCCAAATTTCATATAAATGCAACTTATAATGATGAGCATGATCACAAAACCAGGTATTATCTGTGCAAGAAACGGAAGACGGCTTAAAAGTCCAAAAAATGTTTGCATAATTGCTCTCCTTTCGTAGTAACAGGTTAGCTAACCGCAGAGACGCAGAGAAAAACTTGCCTTCTAATCTGTAATCTGATTAGTTTCCATTCTCTGTGCCCCTGCGGTGAACTATTACCTTTCTTATTTTCCAATAGTTTCTTCCACTACCCTATGAATAGCATCTATGGTTTCATACCACAATGCCTGATTAATAATGAGGTAGAGGATACAGAAACCAATACAGACAATAGCTACCCGTACAAGATTTACCACGTGTTGTAGTTTTTTACCTGTTGTTGGAGTAATATGATATGCCTCAGGGGTTAGTTTTGCCTCTTCTGAAGAGATGTTTTCAGGCAGATGCCTGTAAAGACGAAGCCGCAGGTTGTGAGGCTCATCATTACCTTCATTATATTTACCATTGAAACCAAGGCACAAACAGATATAGAATATTTGAGCCACCTCAATATCATCCTTATGGGAAAGGTTTGACCTTAAAAGTTCCTCAGCCTGTTTGAAGAATTCAGAGCCGGATATGCTTGTGCCAAATAACCTCTTTTCAAGGAGTTCATCTTTCCACTCTGCTGCATGTTCCCAGTTTGAGATCAAAAGGATCTCATCTGCTAAGGCTGTAAGTGGATATTTTACCCTTTTATAGAGTTGTTCCATTCTCATTTCACGCCGTGCCAGTGCCTCTTGTTCGTCAAATATCCGATAGAGCTGTGAACGCATCTCTGATATGGAAACAGGTACCCCTTTGCTTATCTTGCGCCTGAACGAAACAAGAAATAGAAAAAGTTGTGATGTTAGTTTGTATAAGGTCAATATAGACACCCCCTTTTTATGCTGAAAATAAATGTAAATTAAGTGCGCACATGCCAGTAGCAAGTGCAACATGTTACAGAAGAAGAAACACAAAGGGTGTAATCCATTCATACAATCCTTGTCAGATTCTTCTCATTTGCAATCACCTTGTTATATCGTCAGCAATTATTTCTCTTAAGTGTTTACACCCTTTGTGGTTCCTTCTCTGTATCTGTATTCTTGCTATCTGAGTAAGTTCAACCTCCTAAAATTGCCACAGGATATTGAGCAGTTACTGCATTCTGACTCCTGACTTCTGTGATGCCGGATGAAGGGCATCCAATGCCGTGTGTGCTGCTTCAAACGGAATCATAATTTCCTTCAATTTAAGTTAGCGATTTGGGAGCTTGTTAGCTAATAGCTATTGCAACAAAAAGGGAAAGAGCCACAAAGGGTGTATATCTTAGGAAACATG
>JAHIZN010000078.1 GCA_018814245.1 bacterium | reverse complement strand
TCTCTCTCTCAATATCCCCATATTTCCTGCGAAAACTATCATAGCAGGTGTTTTCATTCTGACTTCTGACTCCTGAATTCTGTATTCTTGCTGCCTAAGTAGCTACAAATGTGCTTAAAATAACAATAGCTGAGTAGTTACATCTGTCGTAACATTGATGCCCAAATCATGAGTTTTCACACAGTCCCCTGTGCCTGCCTTTCGTCTCACTCACAAAATCATAATGTCTCAAAACCCTAATTCTGTGATAATAAATTACTAATCATTGTATTTGCCTGTTCCAACCCAATATCCTGAGAAAAAGCGATCTCACTGGTAATTGCAGTGTAAGCGGTTTCAAACAAGCGTTTTTCAGCTAAAGAAAGCCCTTTCCCCTTATTTCGACAAGAAAGACTCCTTGCAACCTCAGCCGTTTTATAGATACATCCTGTCTTCATCTTTTCTAAATTAGTTTGGTACCTTGTCTTCCAATCCTGAATGTCAATAACTGGCGAGTTTTCCAGCACATCCATTACTTTACCTAACTCATTTTTTTCTATCACCTTACGGAGACTTATCTGTTCTTTCATTGGTATAATAGGTACCATTACCTTCATTCCACCTACCAATAATTTTACAACATAATACTTTTGTATTTCTCCCAAGACTTCATGCTCTTCTATAGAATCTATTGTCCCTGCCCCGTGAAGGGGATAAACTACCTTATCCTCAATATTAAACATCAAATCATTTCTCCTTTTTCAAATTGTTAAACATAGTGCTGCGTCATCATTAAAGTTTAGGATTAAACATGTGTCATCCCTGCGATGCTCGGAGGAAATTACAGGTATTACACCCTAACATTTAATCGTGACACAGCAGTAGCCTTTGTGGTTAATCTTCCCTTTCAGAAGCCAAAAAAAACAAAAAAAGCAGGGAAATATAATCATTCCCTGCTTTTAATACTACCCTGCACATTTCAGAAGGAGATACTTTCCGCACACCATCATTTCCTTCCCTCCGTCACATAATGAGCATTACGAATCATTCTACCAGCTCAATAACAGCCATCTCTGCAGCATCACCCATTCGTGTACCGAGTTTAATAATTCGGGTATAACCACCAGGATGTGTCTGAAATCTTGGAGCGATTATTTCAAATAATTTTTTCACTACAGTAGCATCCTTGACATAAGTAAGCACCTGCCGTCTTGCATGCAAGTCTCCACGAACAGCAAATGTAATGAGCTTATGTACCAACTTCACCATTGCCTTTGCCTTTGCCCTTGTAGTCGTTATCTTTCCATGTCTAAAAAGCTCTGTAGACAGATTATTAAGCAATGCCTTGCGATGAGCTGTTAATCTGCTTAATCTTGCTACTGAATTTAAGTGTCGCATATTTATCCCCTCTGCTCTTCTCTCAGCTTTTCCATTAAAGGAAGATACTCTTTCATCCCGAGAGTAAGATTATACATTGTTAATTTTTCTTTAATCTCGGTCAATGATTTTTTTCCAAAGTTTCTTGTTCTAAGCATCTCATGCTCTGTTTTAGTAATCAATTCACCAATAGTATTAAGATCCGAACTTCTAAGGCAATTCGCAGACCGCACAGAAAGTTCCAATTCCTCTACAGTCATTCGTAACAATGCCTTTATCCTTTCCTCTTCCTTATCAACACTATCCTCTACCTCTTTTTCTTCAACCTCAGAGAAGTTGATAAATATACTAAGATGATCCTTTAATGTCTTGGCTGCATAAGCCACTGCATCCTGTGGAATAATAGCTCCATTTGTCCAGACCTCAAGGATCAGCTTTTCATAATTTGTCACCTGTCCAACCCTGACGACCTCAACACTATAAGCAACCTTAACCACTGGAGAAAAGAATGAATCTATAACAATCGTTCCTACAGGCAATTCATCCTTTTTATTTTCAGAAGCAAGTACATATCCATACCCATTATTTACTTCCATATCTATTTGAAGCTTTCCATCTGTATCAAGGGTTGCAATGTGCAAGTCACTATTAACTACCTCTACCCCGGAAGAACATTCAATATCTCCAGCAGTCACATCCTTTTCTCCTTCAACATTTAAGAAAATGTGCTGCGATGAACTGCCATGAACCTTCAAACATAGCTGCTTTATATTCATCAAGAGATCCATGACATCTTCTTTCATTCCCGGCAATGTAGAAAATTCATGGAGCACACCCTCTATTTTTACAGAAGTAACTGCTGCCCCTTCAATATAAGAAAGAAGCATCCTTCTTAATGTATTTCCTACAGTAACTGCAATCCCCGGTTCAAATGGTTCTGCAATAAATTTCCCATAGGTGTTAGTTAAAGTTTCCTCTTCCCACCTTACATTTTTAGGCTTCTGTAAATCTCTTATTCCACACATAGCACCCATGTAATCAAACCTCCTTAATCATTCCCGTCGAACTAAAGTTTCCATATAACTATTCAGGTGTTAAATGGTTCGGGCAGGGACAAGCCCTGCAGCTACAACTATTCATAAAGACTTGTGGTCACCTTTTGCATGTGTCAGGAATACTGCCACTTGTCCTTGTTCTAACCATTCTTATGCCTAAATAATTAATTGGTACAAGCTATTTAGAATACAAGGCAATAATCAGATTTTCATTAATCTCAATCTCTATATCTTCCCTTTTTGGAAGACGAAGCACCTGAGCTGACATATTGTCCTTATTAATATTTAACCAGATAGGCAATTTACTGCCGGAATTCTTTACCCTGTCACCAACCAACAAATCTTTACTTTTCTCTTTAACAGAGATTACATCATTAACATCAATAAGATATGAAGGGATATTTACCCTTCTTCCATTAACCAAAACATGACCATGCCTGACAAATTGTCTGCTCTGAACACGAGACTCTGCCCAACCAGCCCGAAAAACCACATTATCAAGGCGTCTTTCAAGTAAAATTAAAAGATTATCACCAGTAATCCCTTTTTGTTTGGCTGCCTTAGCAAAGTACAACCTGAACTGCCCCTCCAATATACCATAAATTGCCTTGGCATTTTGTTTTTCTCTGAGCTGAACACCATAATCTGATACCTTTTTGCTCTCCTGTCCCTTTAATCCGGGTGGATAATTTCTTCTCAAAATAGCACACTTTTCAGTCATGCATCTTGGACCCTTTAAAAAAAGCTTTTTTTGTGCCCGACGGCAAAGTTTGCAACCTGGCCCTGTATATCGTGCCATAACATTTCACCTCTTAATTATAAGTCTTATAAGTCTTATAAGTCATATATGACTTATTACACCCTTCTTTTCTTTGGTGGTCTACACCCATTATGAGGAATTGGGGTTGTATCCTTAATCAATTTAATGTCCAATCCAGATGCCTGAAGGGCACGAATAGCAGATTCCCTTCCAGACCCAGGACCATTAACATACACAGAAACCTCTCTTACCCCACAATCACCTGCTGTTTTTGCAGCCTGCTGAGCAGCCTGCTGAGCAGCAAACGGAGTTCCCTTTTTTGTCCCCTTAAATCCAACGGTACCACTACTCGCCCAGGAAACAACATTCCCTATTCTATCGGTTACGGTTACAATTGTATTATTAAATGTAGATTGAATATAAACATTTCCCGTGCCAATATTCTTTTTTTCCTTCTTCTTTCCAACCCCAACCTTCTTTGTCTTTCCCTTAGTTGCCATTAAAACCCTCCAAATAACAATAGGTCATATATGAACTATTATCTTCCTGCTACCTTTTTCTTAGTAATAGTATGACCTCGTTTCCCTTTGCGTGTGCGAGCATTAGTATGTGTTCTCTGTCCTCTGACAGGCAAACCCTTTCGATGCCTGAAACCCCGATAACACCCTATTTCCATTAATCTTTTAATATTCATAGTCAGATCTCTACGAAGATCACCCTCAATCCTATAATCACCCTCTATTATCTGACGAAGTCTATTCACCTCTTCCTCAATTAGATCCCTCACTCTGGTATTAGGGCTAATATCTGCCCTTACAAGAATATCCTGAGAAGATGGCAAACCTATACCAAAGATATAGGTCAGAGCTATATCTATTCTTTTATCCCTCGGTAAATCTACTCCAACTATTCTGGCCACATTATCCTCCTCAATGTCAATCGCGAATCGCTAATCTGTTTTATTCCTTCAGATTCACAATTTGTTTCTTTAGATTCGAGATTCGCAATTCGAGATTCGAGATTACACTCTCTCGTTATCCCTGTCTCTGCTTATGCTTAGGATTAATACAAATAACCCTGACAACCCCTTTTCGCTTAACTATTTTACACTTTTCACACATTTTTTTAATTGAAGACCTAACCTTCATGATTGTTCACCATATCCTTTTCCATCTTTTGATCTATACACAATCCGACCACGGGTTAAATCATAAAGTGACAATTCCACAACCACTTTGTCACCTGGCAATATCTTTATAAAATGCATCCGCATCTTACCCGATATATGGGCTTGAATCTTATGCCCGTTCTCAAGCTCTACCCTGAAAACAGCATTAGGCAAAGCCTCTAAAACCGTTCCCTCTACCCTGACTGCCTCTTCTTTCTTTCCTGAATCTTGTTTGGCTCCCTTAGCCATATTATCTCCTCAATAGACCTGAGCCCCTTCTCTGCAACTCTCACCCTGTTAATATCATGGGTCCATTATCTGTAACAACAATTGTATGCTCAAAATGAGCTGATAAACTTCTATCCGCTGTAATAACCGTCCAGCCATCATGCAAAACCTCTGTTTTATGTCCACCGGCATTTACCATTGGCTCGATACAAAACACCATTCCTGACTTAAGTCTGGGTCCCTTTCCTTGTTTCCCAAAGTTTGGAATCTGAGGATCCTCATGAATCTCCTGACCAATCCCATGCCCTGTATAATCCCGCACCACAGAAAACCCATGTTTTTCAACACACAACTGAACTGCCGCAGAAATATCATATAACCGATTATTCTCAACAGCCTTTTCTATTCCCTTATAAAGGGATTCCTCGGTTACAGCCATCAATCTTTCTGCCTCATGCGAAACCTTACCTATCTTCACAGTGCTGGCTGCATCACTGCAATAATCCTTAAGCCTTACACCAATATCAATCTTTAATATCTCCCCTTCCTTAAGCCTCTGAACCTTGGGGATGCCATGAACTACTTCATAATTAATTGAGGTACATATACTCCCGGGAAACCCCCGGTATCCCAGAAAGGCTGGAACTCCACCCCTTTTTATAATCATCTTTTCAGCCACATTAGCAATATACTGTGTTGTCATTCCTGGTTCAACAATATCTTTCAGATGTTGTATCACCTCTCCAACTATCTTTGATGCATCAGCTATTCTGTCTATCTCTTGTTTAGATCTCCTGATTATCATCTGATTCAATTAAAAATTATGAATTAAAAAATTAAAGAATTAGCCTGAACATTCTTCTTCCTTCCTTCAATTTTTAATTTTTAATTCATAATTTTTAATTCTCCCTCACCCCTTCCAGCACATTCACCAATTGATTAAAGATATTGGATATCTCATCTTCCCCATTTATCACACTTAAAAGCCCTTTTTGTCGATAATAATCAACCAATGGCTCAGTTGTTTCCTTATAAACCTTTAATCGTTGCCGCACCACATCCTCTTCATCATCAGGACGGTGATACAACTTACCTTCACACCTTGAACAAATACCTTTTTTCTTTGGTAGATTAAACTCAGTGTGGTAGTTATTGCCACACTCCTTGCACACCATTCGTCCACACAATCTCCTGACTACCAGCTCCTCACTTACATCTAAGCTCAGAACAACATCTACGGGAATATTTTTCTCTTTCGTCATCTCATCAAACGACTCTGCCTGAACAACCGTTCTTGGAAATCCATCCAATATAAATCCATTTTCACAATCTGTCTGAACAACCCTATCCCGAATAATACCAATAATCACCTCATCAGGAACAAGCTCACCCTTATTCATATATTCCTTTGCTTTTATCCCCAAGCCTGTTTTATTGGTAACTGCCTCTCTGAGTATATCGCCTGTTGAAATTTGAGGAATACCAAATTTTTCACTCAAACAGCTTGCCTGTGTCCCCTTCCCTGAACCCGGTGGTCCTAAAAATATTACTCGCAATTTTTTCTCTCCTTTTGCCCCTCTCTGCCGGACAAAACTCTCTAACACCAGTAAACTTGCCTTGTTTATGGGCATTAAAATCTACCCCGTATCTTCCCTTTTTTCATAAAACCATCATAATGACCCATCAAGAGATGAGATTCTATCTGCCGCATAATATCAAGAGCCACACCAACTGCAATCAGGATAGATGTCCCTCCAAAATGAAACGGTACCTTCATAGCACCATACATTAGCGATGGTATCAGGTTAATCAATGCCAGAAATATTGCCCCAACAAAGGTAATCCTCTTCAAGATGCGTTCAATATACTCAGCCGTTGGTTTGCCAGGTCTGATGCCAGGAACAAATCCGCCATATTTGCGCATATTCTCCGCAACATCTACTGGATTAAAGATTACAGTTACATAAAAATAAGTGAAAAATATTATAGCAAAAGTCTCTATTATGTAATACATTGCCCCTCGTCCAGGGGTTAGTTGATTAACCAAAAACTCCATAATTGGATTGCCTGTTCCACCAAAAAAGGTCATGATGGTAGCTGGTATGGTCAGCAGGGATGAGGCAAAGATAATAGGAATAACACCCGCCATATTAACCTGCAAGGGCATGTGTGTACTCTGCCCGCCATATACCTTTCTTCCTACCATTCGCTTGGCATACTGCACCATAATCTTGCGATGCCCCTGAATCATGGTCACTGTCGCTGCTATAGCTACTAAAACAACCGCTAATCCTACTACAAATATAATAGGATTCCTTTCACCAGTAAACAAGAGCTTGCCGCTTTCAATAATCCCATTGGGTATCCTTGAGATGATATTAGCAAAAATTATCAGGGAGGCTCCATTCCCCAGCCCCCTCTCAGTAATCTGTTCCCCGAGCCACATAACAAAGGCAGTCCCGGTAGTTAAGGTGATAATAGTCATGAGATGAAAACCAAGACCAGGAACCAAAACCATACTTTCGCCTTGCAACCCTCTCATACTCTGTATCCAGATGCTCACCCCGGATGCCTGAATAACACCAATCACCAATGTCAAATATCTGGTATACTGATTTATCTTCTTCCTGCCTACCTCTCCCTCTTTCTGAATCTTTTCAAGGGAAGGCATCACCTTTGTCAGTAAGGACATAATAATTGAGGCACTGATGTAAGGCATAATGCCAAGGGTGAAGATAGAAAACTTCTCAAATGCTCCCCCGGCAAACATATCCAGCATACCAATAATCGTACCCTTTGCTTGTTGAAATATCTGTCCCAGAGCAACTGTATCCACACCGGGTGTAGGCACTGCTGCCCCAAAACGATAAACAGCAAGCACGGCAATAGTAAAAAGTATCCTCTTTCTTAACTCATAAACCTTAAATGGATTAAGTACATTTTCAATTCCCTTCACCCTTACTCATCCTCCATATCCTTGTAAGCGTTCAGCCATCAGTTATCAGCGGTCAGCCCAGACCCCATAACCTGCAGAGGCAGAGGGGTTGTGCTAACAGCTTCCCTTGACTTTACGCCTTCCTGTCTTTTATGTAGTAATGCCTTATATCCATTGCTGGCGAAGGTTAGTGGGTGATGCTGACTGCTGACAGCTAAATGCTTATCTCCACCGTACCGCCTGCAGCCTCTATTTTTCTCACCGCTTCCTTACTCGCTGCCTCAACCACCACATGTAAAGGGATATTTATCTCTCCATCACCCAAAATTTTTACCCCACATTTTAACTTTGAAATCATTCCCAGACTTAAAAGCAAATCAGATGTAACCACACACCCTGACTCAAGCTCTGCCAATCTTTCTACATTAATAATGGCAAATTCCCTTCTATTCATACTAAAGAAGCCTCTTTTAGGGATTCGTCGTTGAAGTGGCATCTGACCACCCTCAAACCCCCTTCTTGGCTTCCTTCCTGATCTCGCCTTTTGTCCCTTTGCTCCCTTACCAGCCGTCATCCCCAAACCACTTCCATGTCCTCTGCCTACTCTTTTAGCCTTTTTCCGTGAACCAGCCGGAGCAACCAACTCATTTAACTTCATTTTTCACCTCAACCAGATAACACACACTATTAACCATACCCCGAATAACCGGAGTATCATTCTTTACAACTACATCATCTATCCTTCGCAACCCAAGAGCAGCTAATGTCTTACGATGCTTTGGTACTCTGCCGAAGGCACTCTTTATTAATTTTATCCTTATCTGCTTACTCTCCATTTTACCACCTTATTTCGTCGCAGTTACTTTCCTTTTCTCAATTCAACCCTATCAATTATATCCTTCATCGACTTCAATCCATTCAGCGTAGCATGAACCACATTGATAGGATTATTTGTCCCAATAGTTTTGGTTAAGATATCACGAATACCCACTGCCTCCATCACAGCCCTAACAGGAGCACCAGCCACAATCCCTGTACCGGGTGCAGCAGGTTTTAATATTACACGACCTGCCCCAAAATGACCTACGAAAAAGCAGGGTACAGTACTCTTATTTAATGCCACAGTAATCATGCTCTTCTTTGCCAGCTCAACCCCTTTAGAAATCGCACTTGGAACCTCTTTTGCCTTTCCAATTCCAACCCCAACCTGTCCCTTTTCATCACCAACCACAACCAAGGCTGAAAATCCAAATCGTTTTCCACCCTTAACTACCTTCGCTACCCGATTGAGATGAACTACCTTTTCCTTAAGCCCTGATGATGATTCACCATCTTTTTTTCTTTCTCTTGTCTTTCTTTCTCTTCTTTCCTCTGCCATAATCATTCTACCTCTTCGTATAATTAAAAATTATGAATTATTAATTAAAAATTTAGGAAAAAGTTACTATCACTTTAACTTTTAATTTTTAATTATTTTGCCATAATACCTTGCATCCCTCGCTGGCAGGGTTGGAGTTTAGGCTTTAGCCTTTCATTGCTGATAGCTGAACGCTTACAAACAAACCATTCTTAAAAATTCAGCCCCTCTTCCCTTGCTCCATCTGCAACAGCTTTAATTCGACCATGATACAATAACCCACCACGATCAAAAACCACATCCTTTATCCCTTTTTCCAAAGCCTTACGAGCAATTATTTTGCCTACCTCTTTGGCTGATTCACTCTTTTTCATCCCAGAGGCATCAACACCCTTCATACTGGAAGCAGAAACAAGTGTTATTCCCTTTTCGTCATCTATGATCTGTCCATAAACATGGTTCAGGCTGCGACAAACAGTCAATCGTGGTCTTTCTGCCGTACCACTTATATTCTGTCTCACCCTTAGCTTTCTTCTTAATTCAGCATCTTGTTTTGTCTTAACCTTCATTGTTTCATCCCTTCCCGTCAAATATAACAAACATAAGCTGTTAGCATAGCCAATAGCCTGCTTATTTCTTACCGCCTACCTTACCAGCCTTTCTTCTGATTACCTCACCAACATACTTTAATCCTTTTGCTTTATAACAATCTGCCTTACGAATCTGACGAATCTTAGCTGCAGTCTCACCTACCAATTCCTTATTAATCCCTATAACCCTTACACGGGTAGGTTCCGGAACTTCAAAGGCAATCCCTTCTGGCGGCTCAAATACAACAGGATGAGAATAACCAAGGGCAAAAACAACATTCTTACCCTTTAATTCAGCTCGATACCCTATCCCTTCAATTATCAGCTCTTTTGTAAATCCCTTAGATACACCATCAACCATATTCTGAATAAGACTTCTGGTCAACCCATGCAATTTTCTATGCTGACAGCTATCTGTCGGACGGCTCACAACAACCTGATTTCCCTCATTTGAAACACTCATTGAGGCTGGAACTATCCAATCCAACCTTCCCTTTGGACCATCAACAACTATCTGATGATTATTTAACTCAAATTTAATCCCTGACGGGATAACTATCGGTTTTCTTCCAATCCTTGACATTACCACACCTCACACAATATCTCTCCGCCAACATTCATTTTTCGACACTCTCTATCGGTTAATATTCCCTTTGATGTAGAAACAATTGACATCCCTAACCCACTAAACACCCTTGATATATCTTCTGACCCTTTATATCTTCGCAACCCTGGTTTGCTAATCCTCTTTAGATTAGTGATTATCCTCTCATTATTTGGTCCATATCTCAGATATATCCGCAATACACCCTGTTTTCTATCCTCTATAAACTTATAGTTCTTGATATACTTCTCTCTTTTAAGAAGAGAGGCTATCTCTGTCTTTAAGATAGAAGCAGGCACATCTAATTTTTCATGACCAGCCTTATTCGCATTCCTGATTCTCGTTAGCATATCAGCAATTGGATCTGTTAGCAATTTCAATCACCCCTTTTTAAGCTATCAGCATTCAGCTATTCAAGTGGTCAGTCTTTAATACTACCACTTGTCAGTCTACCCCTGCCAGCGAATGTAACTACCGCAGGCATTCTGAATTCTGACTCCTGTATTCTGAATTCTGTTTAATTATTACCAGCTCGCCTTTCTTACACCAGGTATTTTCCCCTGCAAAGCAAGCATACGGAAACATATTCGACACATTCCAAACTGACGCAAATAACCCCTTGGACGGCCGCATAATTGACATCGGTGATATTTTCTCACCTTAAACTTTGGCTCTCTATTTGCCTTAATTATCATAGACTTCTTTGCCATAAACACCCACCTATTTTTCCTAAGCTTTCAGATATCAGTAGCCAGTTGTCAGCTTCAACACAAAAGCATCTTAAACTGATTCCTGTTGACTGAATGCTCTTCGTATCTATTTCCTAAAAGGCATCCCAAATAACTTCAACAACTCTCTTGATTCTTCATCTGTCCCAGCCGTTGTTGCTATGGTAATATTCATACCTGTAGCCTTTTCAATCTTATCATAATTAATCTCTGGAAAGATTATTTGTTCTCTAATCCCCATGGTATAATTCCCATGACCATCAAAAGACTTGGGAGACAACCCCCTGAAATCCCTAACCCTGGGAAGGGAAATATTTATCAAACGATAAAAAAATTCATACATAGCCCGACCGCGCAGCGTAACCATACACCCTATAGCCATTCCTGCCCGCAGCTTAAAATTAGCAATAGACTTTTTCGCCTTAGTCTTTATTCCCCGTCTTCCTGTAATCTGTGCCAATTCCTGCATAGCAACATCAAGCAGCTTGGGATTAGAACCACCCTCACCCAATCCAATATTCAGCACAATCTTTTCCATGCGAGGTACAGCCCATTTATTTTTATATCCCAATTCCTTCATCATCTGAGGAATAATCTCATTATCATATTTTTCCTTCAAAACTATTGCAGCCATTATTATTCCTTCTCCCCACACCCTAATAAATCAGGGGTGCTATTCTCATTACTTTTTCTCTTTATCCACAATCTCAGAGCATTTTCGACAAATGCGTGATTTTATTCCACCCTCCAGGATTAACTGTCCCAATCTGGTTGGCCGATTACAATTTGGGCAGATAAACATCACATTTGAGACATGAAGAGATGCCTCACGAGTAACTATCCCACCAGTTTGAGCCTTTTGGGGATTAGGACGGGTATGCTTTTTAATCATATTAACCCCTTCAACCAAAACCCGCTGTTTAGCAGAAAGAACATGAAGTATCTTTCCATTCTTTCCCTTATCCTTACCAGCAATTACCTCTACCTTATCACCTTTTTTCACATGAAATCGATTCATATTATATCACCTTTTAATAGTATAAGTCTTATACGACTTATATAAATAGTACTACACAACCTCTGGAGCTAAGGTGATAATCTTCATATAATTCTTTGCCCTTAGTTCCCTTGCAACCGGCCCAAATATTCTGGTTCCCTTTGGATTGCCCTGTTCATCTACTATTACCACAGCATTATTATCAAACCTTAAGGCTGAACCATCCTTTCTTTTTATTTGATTAACGGTTCGTACTACCACAGCCTTGACCACATCACCAGACTTAACCGCAGCACATGGAATAGCCTCTTTTACTGCTGCTACAATTATATCCCCTACCTTAGCATATCGAGCATTCGATCCCTTTAGTACCCGAATACACAACACCTCTTTTGCCCCTGAATTATCAGCTACACTACATCTTGTCTGTGTCTGAATCATCTCTTTACACCGCCTTCCTTACAATCTCTGTCACACGCCATCTCTTTGTCTTAGAAAGTGGTCTTGTCTCCATGATTTTTACCCTATCCCCTGTCTTGCAATGATTTTCTTCATCATGGGCATAATAATTCTTTTTAATACTAATTATCTTTTCGTAGACAGGATGTTTCTTTCGACTGACAACACTGACGACAACAGTTTTATCCATCTTATTTGAGATAACATCTCCTTCTCTTACTTTCCGTCTTCCTCTATCCTGCATCAAACATCTCCTCCATATACCTGTCAGTGGTCTGATAGCCTGGATAAAATCAGAGACTACCACACTACATGATTAAATTTCCATATTTCGTAATAGTTCACCGCAGAGGCGCAAAGACGCAGAGAATAAATAAGGTTACAGAGCACAGACTACAAATTTTTCCTCTTTATCTTTCTGTGTTCTAATTTCTGTTGTTTGAGTAATTTCCATACTCAGCGTCTCAGCGTCTCTTCGGTTAGCTAAACTGTTTCCATATTTCTAATCAGGGTCAATACCCTGGCAATTCCACGACGAACCTGGCGTATCCTTGCTGGATTATCCAATTTTCTCAAAGCAGACTGATGTCTTAAGTTTAACAATTCTCTATACAAATCCTTTCTTTTATCATAAAGCTCTTCCAAGGTTAATTCCTTTAATTCTCTCAGTTTCATCTTTTGTTTCTCCTGATTTTAAGTCTGACTTGTCTGACAGGTCTGACACTCACTTACATTATAATTTCCTCTCCACGGACAACAAACTTTGTTTTCAAAGGCAACTTATGACTCATTCGTCTCATAGCCTCTTTAGCTACCTCTGCAGTAACACCAGCCAGCTCAAACATCATTCTTCCGGGTTTAACCACAGCCACCCAGCCACATGGTGCTCCCTTGCCCTTACCCATACGAGTTTCAGCAGGCTTAGATGTAATAGGCTTATCTGGAAATATTCTGATCCAAACCTTCCCGCCTCGTTTTACATATCTGGTCATAGCAATTCTTGCTGCCTCTATCTGCCTGTCAGTTATCCACTTTGGCTCTAATGCCTGAAGACCAAACTCACCAAAACTCATCTGACATCCGGTATCTGCCATGCCTTTCATTCTACCCTTATGTTGCTTCCTATATTTAACCCTTTTTGGCATTAACATGTTCTTATTCTCCTTATCAATCCCGAATCTTAAATCTGTTCCATTTCTTCAAATCCGCGATTCGCAATTCGAGATTCGCAATTATTCTCCCCCTGACCCTGCTCTATCTATAATTTCTCCCTTAAATATCCATACTTTTACACCAATCTTTCCAAAGGTTGTATTTGCTTCAGTAGTTCCATAATCTATATCAGCTCTGATTGTCTGCAGAGGCACCCTTCCCTCACGATACCATTCAGTTCGAGCTATTTCTGCTCCACCAAGTCGTCCGGCACACATTATCTTTACACCAAGAGCACCATTTCGCAAGGCTGTAGTTACAGCCTGTTTCATCGCCCTACGAAAAGAAACCCTCTTAACAAGCTGTTGAGCAATATTCTCTGCTACAAGCTGAGCATTAGTCTCTACATTCTTTATCTCATGAATATCTATAAGCAATTGTGCTTTAGTCATTGGCTGAACTATCTTGCGTAGCTTATCTATCTCCTGTCCACCACGACCAATAATTATTCCTGGTCTGGATGTATGAATATTTACCCGCATCTTCTGACCAAAACGATCAATTATTATCTTGGCAATACCAGCCTGCTGCAACTTATTCTTAATAAACCTGCGAATCTTTATATCCTCAATAATATCCTTGGCATATGTTCTATCATTAAACCATCTGGATTCCCAATCATAAAGATAGTTTACCCGAAAACCAATTGGATGCGTCTTTTGTCCCATTTCATACCCCTTGTCTCTAAATAATCTTTCAACTGTCAGATTAACATTAGCTGAATACCTATAACTAAAAATTTCTTAAGTAGGAAGTATCCCTGTACCAATATCGATAACCTGATTTATCATCCAAATAAACAAAACAACTAATATCAACAATACTCCAATCTTAAGAAAAAAATTCATCTGATCCTTTTTTGTCTTGCTTCGTTTATACTCCCGATAATACCCAACAGTCTCATATACAGTAAAAATCATCACCAATAACATTAACAATACATAAAGCCACTGCATATCCTCGTACCTCCTTGAAAATTAGAAGAAAATATGTCCTATAAGACATATTCTTTTACCAGAATCACCCTTCAACAACAATCGTAATCTGACTTGTCCTTTTTCTAATCCTGTTTGCCCGTCCAAAACACCTTGGCAACCATCGTTTCAGGGTAGTACCTGCATCTGCATAGATAGTCTTAATATACAAATCTTCCTTGTCAAGGTTTGCTTGTTTTTGTCTTGCATTAGCTACTGCTGCAATAAGCACTTTTTCTATCAATCGTGCTGCCTTTTTTGGTAAAAACTTCAATATATTCACAGCACTATCCACACTCTTCCCGCGGACTACATCCATTACTTGCCTCAACTTCCTTGAAGAAATTCTCAAGTATTTTGCTTGTGCCATTGCTTCCATCTTCGCTTACTCCTTTTAATGCCGTAGGGCAGGACACTGTGCCTGTCCTACATTAATGCACAGTAATAGTATCGATAATCCGTAGAAAATCCCCGACTATCAACTAATCCTTACCAACCGACTGCTGCCTTATTTCTTTCCTGACTTTGCCGCCTTATCTGCCTTTGTCCCACTATGTCCCCTAAAGACTCTTGTAGGAGAAAACTCACCCAATTTATGTCCAACCATATTTTCCGTTACATATACAGGAATAAACTTCTTTCCATTATGGACAGCAAAGGTATAACCAACAAATTCCGGTGGAATTGTTGACCTTCTTGCCCATGTTTTTACCACCTTTTTATCCCCGACATTATTCATGGTATCCACTTTCTTTAACAATTTTTCATCAATATAGGGTCCCTTTTTGATTGACCTTCCCACAACTATTCCCCCTTATTTCCGTTTCTTAACAATCATTCCTGAAGTCCGCTTATTCCTTCTGGTCTTATATCCCTTAGACAACTGACCCCATGGTGAACATGGATGTCTGCCGCCAGATGTTTTTCCTTCTCCTCCACCCAATGGATGATCCACTGGATTCATAGCCACACCTCGTACATGAGGCCTCTTGCCAAGCCATCTATTACGGCCTGCCTTACCTATGGTAACATTCTCCCACTCTACATTTCCTACCTGACCAATAGTAGCCATACAATCAAGGTGAACAAACCGTATCTCTCCGGATGGCAGCTTTACCTGCGAATAATCACCATCTTTAGCCACTAATTGAGCCGAACTGCCTGCTGACCTGGCCATTTGGCCACCCTTTCCCTTTTTTAGCTCAATATTATGAATAGCTACCCCATCAGGAATAAATCGTAATGGAAGTGCATTGCCTGGTTTTATCTCTGCCTCTTCACCGGCAGAAATCATATTCCCAACCTTTAACCCAACAGGACACAAAATATATCTCTTTTCACCATCTACATAGGTCAATAAAGCAATGTTAGCCGAACGATTCGGATCATATTCAATAGATGTCACCTTGGCAGGAACATTCAATTTATCCCTGCGAAAGTCTATGATCCTGTATTTTCTCTTTACCCTTCCACCACGAAATCTAAGGGTAGCCCTGCCTTGATTATTCCTTGCACCTGTACTCGGTAATATCTCCATTAATGACTTTTCCGGAGCCTTACCCTTAGTAATATCATCTGATACAAGAACACTCATACCTCTTCTGGATGGTGTTGTTGGCTTAAATTTCTTTATTGCCATTTCATTCCTCCGATATAAATAACCGTGTAAGTATTCATATAATTATTAATTAGGAATCGAGAAAGAAGAGTTGCGATAACAAAGGCAACAATCCTCTAACTCATAATTTATAATTCATAATTTTTAATTCCTACTACATCCCTTCAAACAATGGGATTACCTGTCCCTTAGCTATGGTTACCATAGCCTTTTTCCAGTCCGGCTTTTTACCCGTCTGTTGTCTTACCCTTTTCTTTTTCCCTAATTGATTTGAGGTATTTACCCTTGTTACCTTGACTCCAAAAATCTCTTCTATAGCATGTCTTATCTGAAACTTATTTACATCTTTTGCCACTTCAAATACATATGTATTACGAGTTAATAAATCATTTGCCTTTTCTGTAAATATTGGTCGCTTTATAATCTTATATGCAAAAAGTTCACCTGTATATTTAGACATAAGTCTCCACCTCATTAACCTTATTCAATCCATCAATTACATCCTTAGTTATAAGAAGTGTAGGATGCTTTAATATCTCATAGGCATATAGGTTCTCAAACCTCAAATGCCCTATCCCTGGAATATTTCTCATAGAAAGAATAACATTTTCATCCTTATTTCCCATAATAACCAATGGCTTGCTCAATTTTAACTTTTTAAATATCTGTACCATCCTTGAGGTTTTCGGACTATCAATGCTTAAAGAATCAACCACTCTCAAATTTCCTTCTTTTACTTTATCTGTAAGCACAGTATAAAGGGCAGCTCTTCGCACCTTAAGGGGTATCTTAGCCTCAAACTGTCTTGGTCTGGGCGGAAATACTACACCACCACCCCTCCAAACCGGGCTTCTATTACTTCCTGCTCGGGCATTACCAGTACCTTTTTGCTTAAAGGGTTTCTTGCCACCGCCGCTAACCTCACCCCTTGTCTTAGCCTTCACTGTTCCCTGACGGCAATTCAATAGATGAGCCTTTACTGCTTCATACACCACTGCCTTTGAACCCTTATATTCAAAAATTTCTGGCTGAAGCTCAACCTCTCCTATTACCTCACCCTCTATATTGTATAAATCCACCCTTGGCATCTTTCATCTCCCTTAAAGTAAGTAATTGTCCCCTAAGACCTATTTCTCTTTATTCTTCACAGAACTCTTGATTGTCACTAACTTACCCTTTGTCCCGGGTACTGCACCCTTAACCAATAAAACCCCTTGCTCAACATCCACCAGAACAACCTTTAGATTTTTTATTGTATTCTTTGCATTTCCCATCCTTCCCGGTAATTTTGTACCCTTAAGTGTTCTGGATGGCTGAGAACTCTGTCCTATTGAACCTGGTGCCCTGTGAAACATAGAGCCATGTGTATCCTTTCCACCACTAAACCCATGCCTTTTTATTACACCGGCAAATCCCTTGCCCTTACTTGTTCCAATAACATTTACGAATTGACCTACCTTAAAAAGATCAACATTAATTGCATCCCCAACTTTATATTCTTCCGCAGGGACACGGAATTCTCTCAAAGTCCTCTTGGGAGACATACCATTTGCCTTAAAATGTCCCTTCATAGGTTTATTTACCAACCGCTCCGGCATGTCCTCAAATCCAACCTGAATACTATCATAACCATCTGTATTCATTGTCTTTTTCTGAATAACCACACACGGACCAGCCTTAATCACTGTAACAGGAATAGCCCTTCTTTCTGCATCAAAGATTTGAGTCATTCCTATCTTTCTACCCAATAGCCCAACAGCCATTATCTTCCTCCATTTCGCTTCCTCACCCGCTTTTTTGAGAACGAGTGCACCCATGTAGAGTTATATAACCATATAACTCTACATGTGGCAAGTAATTACGATTTTATCTCCACATCCACACCAGCCGGTAAATCCAATTTCATCAAGGCAGACACTGTATCCATGGTCGGTTCCAAAATATCTATCAACCTCTTATGTGTACGCATCTCAAACTGTTCCCTTGATTTTTTATCAACATGAGGAGACCTCAGAACCGTATACACGCTTCTTGTAGTAGGCAATGGTATCGGACCTGATAACTTAGCACCTGTTCTCAAGGCAGTAGCCACAATCTCCTTTGTTGACTTATCCAGCAATCTACAATCATACGCCTTTAATCTTATTCGAATCTTTTGTGAAGCCATTTGTTACACCCTTTATTCAATAATCTCTGTTACAACCCCTGAACCAACCGTTCGTCCACCCTCACGAATAGCGAACCTCAATGATTTATCCATAGCAATTGGGGTAATAAGCTCTACATTTATATTCACATTATCACCCGGCATGATCATCTCAATCCCCGCAGGCATCTCGATAGCACCGGTCACATCCGTTGTTCTGAAATAGAACTGCGGTCTGTAATTATTAAAGAATGGGGTATGTCTTCCACCCTCTTCCTTTGTTAAAACATAAACCTCTGCCTTAAATTTGGTATGAGGGGTAATTGATCCCGGAGCAGCAATAACCTGACCCCGTTCAATCTGATTCTTGTCAACACCACGGAGCAATAATCCAACATTGTCCCCTGCCTCACCATAATCAAGTGTCTTTCTGAACATTTCAACACCGGTAACCACAGACTTTCTGGTATCCTGCATACCGATAATCTCAATATTATCACCTGTTTTAATCTGTCCTCTCTCTATCCTCCCTGTAGCAACTGTCCCTCTTCCTGTAATCGTAAAAACATCTTCAACCGCCATCAGGAAGGGCTTATCTAATTCTCGTTTTGGCATAGGAATATATTCATCTGCTGCCTTCATCAATTCAATGATGCACTTACAATTAGGACAATCATCCTTTCCACATCCACACTGAGCTGCCTTAAGGGCTGAACCTCTGACAATTGGTATCTCATCACCAGGGAAATCATACTCAGAAAGTAGTTCCCGTACCTCTAACTCGACAAGATCCAATAACTCAGGGTCATCAACCATATCAACCTTATTCATGAAAACAACGAGTGTAGGCACACCAACCTGTCTTGCCAAAAGGATATGTTCCCTTGTCTGCGGCATCGGACCATCACAAGCAGCAACCACTAATATCGCACCATCCATCTGGGCTGCACCTGTAATCATGTTCTTGATATAATCAGCATGACCAGGACAGTCAATATGAGCATAGTGTCTGGTTTCTGTCTGATACTCCACATGAGCAATAGCAATCGTAATACCCCTCTCCCTTTCCTCAGGGGCATTATCAATACTGTCAAACGCACGAAACTCAGCAAATCCTCTCTTGCTTAATAACTGAGTAATCGTTGATGTAAGTGTTGTCTTGCCATGATCAATATGACCAATGGTCCCAATGTTCACATGTGGTTTTGTTCTTTCAAACTTTTGCTTTGCCATTCTCTCCTCCTTAATGCTTGTGTCAGCTATAATCTGACAAATATTTAAAGAATATTATGTCCCATACATCATACAGGACACATTCTTTTCTTTTTAATACTTTACTATAACCTTTTCAGCTATATTCTTTGGTACCTCAGCATAGTAAGCAAACTCCATCGAATATGTTCCCCTTCCTTGAGAAAAAGACCTCATTACTGTTGCATAACCAAACATCTCAGCCAGCGGTACTTCCCCTCGAATAACCTGAACACCATGACGGGTTTCCATTTCCATAACATTGCCACGACGAGAATTAATATCACCAATACAATCCCCCATATATTCCTGGGGCAGAATAATCTCTATCTTCATCATTGGCTCTAAGAGAACAGGCTTTGCTATCTTCATTCCATCCTTTACAGCCATGGATGCAGCATTCTTAAAGGCTATTTCTGACGAATCTACCTCATGGAAAGAACCATCAAAAAGGGTTACCATTACATCTACCACAGGGAATCCAGCCAGCACACCATTCTCCATTGCCTCTTTCACACCCTTTTCTATGGGTGAGATGTATTCTTTGGGAATAGCCCCGCCAACAATCTTATCAATAAACTCAAACCCTTTGCCCTGCTCATTTGGTTCTACCCTTAAAACCACATGTCCATATTGTCCGCGTCCACCACTCTGACGGATATACTTGCCCTCTATCTTTTCCACAGTCCCTCTAATCGTCTCTCTATAAGCCACCTGTGGTTTGCTAACATTTACCTCAACACTAAACTCTCTTTTCATCCTGTCAACCAGGATCTCAAGGTGAAGCTCACCCATACCAGCTATCACGGTTTGACCCGTCTCCCGATTAATAGATGTCCGAAATGTTGGGTCTTCATGCGATAATCTGGATAATGCTACACCCAATTTCTCTTCATCAGCCCTTGTTTTTGGCTCAACAGCCATTGAAATCACTGGCTCTGGAATATGAATAGATTCCAGAATAATTGGATGTTCCAATGTACAAAGGGTATCCCCGGTAATGACATCCTTTAACCCTACTACCGCAGCAATATCCCCTGTCCTTATCTGATCAACATCCTCTCTTTTGTTGGCATGCATAAGCAGAATCCTGCTTATCCTTTCTTTCCTATCCTTTGTAGCATTCAAAACATAACTTCCAGACGACAGACTTCCTGAATACACCCGCACATAGGTAAGATTACCCACAAACGGATCAGTCATTATCTTGAAACAAAGGGCAGAGAATGGCTCATCATCACTCGGCATCCTCTCTTCCTGTTCCTGCTTTTCAGGATTCATTCCAACCACTGCACACACATCTGAAGGAGCAGGCAGATAATTAATTACAGCATCCAGCAACGGCTGAACACCCTTGTTCTTAAAGGATGTACCACAAAGCACCGGAAAAATCTCACACCTCAGCGTTGCTTCCCGGAGCACCCTCCGTATCTCATCGTTAGAAATCGGCTCCTCTTGAATATACTTTTCCATCAAAACATCATCAAACTCGGATAAGGATTCAATCATAATATGTCTTTGCTTTTCTGCATCGATTTTTAATTCTGAAGGAATATCTATTATTCTGAAGACTGCACCCAGCTCCTCACCATCCCAGACTATACCCTTCATCTCCACAAGGTCAACAGCACCCTGAAATTTTTCCGCCTGACCGATTGGTATCTGGATAGGTACGGGATTTGCCATAAGCCTCTCCCTCATCATAGAAACTACTTTGGAGAAGTCGGCACCAATCTTATCCATTTTATTAACATAAGCAATCCTTGGTACACGATATCTATCTGCCTGACGCCAGACTGTTTCAGACTGCGGTTCAACCCCGCCCACCGAACAAAAAACAGCCACAGCACCATCAAGCACCCTTAATGATCTCTCCACCTCTATGGTAAAGTCAACATGCCCTGGTGTATCAATAAGATTGATACGGCTGTCGCGCCAGAAACAGGTTGTTGCTGCTGAGGTAATAGTAATTCCTCGTTCCTGCTCCTGCTCCATCCAGTCCATGGTAGCTGCACCATCATGTACCTCGCCTATCTTATGTACCCTGCCGGTATAATAAAGAATTCGTTCAGTTGTGGTTGTCTTACCGGCATCGATATGAGCCATTATTCCTATATTTCGTATCTTAGACAATGGGAAAATCCTTCCAGACTTCCGCATATCTTTCTCATTTGAAGCTGCCATTTCCCTCACACTCCTGTTAAATTACACAATCATACACTTACTCTTTTTCTTAATCATTGATTAAGTATCCAACTGACTACGGCAACAACAAATTACCATTTATAATGGGCAAAGGCTTTATTTGCCTCAGCCATCTTATGTGTATCATCTCTTTTCTTTATAGCCGAACCAGTACCGTTGGCTGCATTCATAATCTCTTGCGATAATTTCTCCCTCATTGGCTTTCCTGCCTGCTGCGTAGCAAAACCAATGATCCATCTCATTGCCAATGCCATACCTCTCTCTTCTTCCACCTCAATAGGCACCTGATAGGTTGCACCACCTACCCGTCTTGATTTTACAGCCACATGAGGCCGAGCATTATTCAGAGCCTGCTTAAAAACAGCTAAAGGAGAATTTTTTGTCTTATTCTGAATAATCTCAAAGGCATCATAAACAATCCCTTGCGCCAAAGACTTCTTCCCTTTTTTCATGATAACATTTACAAACCTTGTTACCATTTGACTATTAAAAATCGGATCCGGCAACACTGGCCTTTTCCTCGCTGGTCCCTTTCTTGGCATAATTCACCTCTTCAAGAATATAGGTCACACAAGACTTACAGGTCTTATGTTTTTCATTATTTTTTCTTTACTGCCCCGGCTTTTGCCTTCTTAGCTCCATATTTGGATCTTGATCTCTTTCTCCCGGCTACCCCGGCTATATCCAATGCACCACGAACAATGTGATACCTTACACCAGGCAAATCCTTTACCCTGCCACCACGGATAATCACAACCGAATGCTCCTGAAGGTTATGGCCAATTCCGGGGATATATGCTGTTACCTCAAACCCACTGGTTAACCTTACCCTTGCTACTTTTCTCAAGGCAGAATTAGGTTTCTTTGGAGTAGTAGTATATACCCTGGTACAAACCCCTTTTCTCACAGGACATGCCTTTAATGCAGGAGTTTTTCCCTTTTCTACTATCTTTTCCCGATTCTTCCTCACCAATTGGTTAACTGTCGGCATCCTTTTCCTCCATTTACATCCCAAAATGCAATTTAATTCAACACTTTTTAGGGTACTTACAGACTAAAAAAAGCAGCCATGCTGCTTTTAAGGCAAAAGAGAGTTCAATTTTTCCCGAAATTAAAACCCACCTACACCCTTTTGATTTCAACCTTCAACTGCGTACTCTTAAAAGCAACACTTGACTGACATTGTTCAATCCCATCTTTCAAGGGATAAACACCCTGTGCAACGGTAGAAATCAAAATCTAATAATAAACAAACCCAACCATCTTGCTAGTAATATGTATTATATCATTGGCGTCCTGATTTGTCAACATATTTTTTTAATATTTTTTTAAT
>JAHIZN010000008.1 GCA_018814245.1 bacterium | reverse complement strand
GGTGAACCTGTAGAGACATGTAGAGACACAATATCTTGTGTCTCTACTGCTATATGCCTTTCAGATTTTTCCCCCATCTCATCTGTAATCTGTGAAATCTGCGTAATCTGCGGATTAAATCCTAATTGCACAGCTTGAAATTTTGCGTCTCTACATTTAGGACAAATGGGCAGGGGATGTTGTCCCTAAAACTGGCGTGGGTGTCCGTAGAACGAGAGTGAATGCCTCTGTCTTACCCATGAATTCAAGAGGGCTAATGACGAGGCAAATAGTTCAAAAAAATTGGCTGTGTGTAACAGGATGTTTGTTGGTATTCATGTTTTACTCAACAACATCTTGCTGTGCCCAGCCTTTTTTTCTTGATAGACAGGACATTGCTGTAGGGCAGGTCCCTGTGCCTACCCTCTGTCTCTGACGACGAAGCCAGCACAGTTAGCGTTTGAATGCGACAGTAACAGGGGTTATGCCTGTCCTTCTTTGAAGATGGAGGATGAGACTTGGACAGTAAGCCCTACAACACAAACAGGGCAGTCCATATCAATACCCATAGAAATAAGATTAATTGCTACCCATGATATCCTCAAGGAGCTGGATGATATTGAGGGATGGCAAGAATGGGAAGGGAGTGGCAGCGACAAGTACGCCCGGCTTACAAAAGAGGTTGATGACCTGAAGAGGGAACGGATGGGATTATTGGTTGAGACCTGTGCCGGTATAAACTGGATGGTGAGGAATTATGGCTTTTTCGTGCTTGAACATTGCCAGTCTTCAGGCAGTCCCTATTTTAAGAAGGATGAGCCGATCCCTACCTGATGATCAGATATGTCCGGATAAAAGAGCTTGGGTTTACTCAAGGGATTAATTCCTGCATGAAGAACCTTTCATGGAGCTATACAATAAGACTCTTGAAAGGGCAGCTGAATTTTGCTGACCCAATAGCATGGGAAAAGGATGCAGCAGGGAAGGTAGCTCTGGAAGGGCAGGGGATAGCTGAAACATCTGTGACCACCAAACTGGGGCTGGATATTGGTTTGGTTTACTGTCTGGATAGGTGGAGGTTCACACTGAAGGGGGAAAACCTGAATTCACCCTCGTTCTCCTATCCTTCAGAGGCACACATGGATGATTATTTGCTGAAACCGCAGGTAAAAATTGGTGCAGCCTTTAGACCATGTAACAGTTCAGCTAACCGCAGAGACGCAGAGTATGGAAAATTAATCAAATAACAGAAATCAGAACACAGAATACAGAAAGCCAAAGAAGAAAAATCTGTAGTCTGTTATCTGTATTCTGATTTATTCTCTGCGTCTTTGCGCCTCTGCGGTAAACTATTACCATTTGCCTTGATTTTATGGTTGGAGTTTAGGCTTTAGCCTTTCACTGCTGATAGCTGAACGATTACCAGTCCATTAAACAGCCTTACCCTGAACATGTCCTGTGATCTGACCCAAAATAAAACCTTGATACAAGGCTATAAATCCATGGAGCTTGCCTGTGGGGCAGAGAAGGGAATGCTTAATAATAGGCTGGTGTTAAGGGGGAAAATAGCAAGAAATCTGACTGAGGATGATATTGGCTGTGTATATCATTTAGGTGCAGAGTCAAGGATAGCTTGCTTGCAATTAAACATGGATGGAGCCATGAGTGGCAAGACTACCAAAAGGTCAAGCACCTCAAAGGATTATCCTGCCCAAATTCAAGCCTGTTTGAAGGTTTCCGGGCAATTTTAAGCATAATTTATATGCAATCCACATAATCTGCGAAATCTGCGTTCCATTATTTAACCGCACAGCTCGAATCTTTTCACACCTGTCGCAACACATCAACAGCCCTTGGTGGGCAGCCATGAACAAATGGAATCCCATGTTCTATGGCAATATCCATCATGCAATCACCAACCCCAAGGATGCGGCCAAAGGTTTTCGAGATTGTTTTAGGTTTACCGGTCAGAATATCCATCCGCTGCAGCAATCCATATCGAATGAATCTGCCAAGATGCCATGGATGAGACAAGGCAAATGCTCGTATCTCAGCCATCAACCCCAGACATCCGCTGCATGTCTCATCAGTCCAGTGATAATAAAGATTGCATATTCGTCGATGATCGGTTAAGGGAATAAAATTCATTTTGCATTCATCCAAAGACACTCCCTTCATCTCATCCTCAAAATCACCTATCTCCATATCACTTGCCATCTTAAGGTGAAGAATATTCTCAGGGGAAAAACCCATAAGCCTTGATGCAGCTGCATCCGTAGCCAGAAGATTAGTACCACAGATAACCAGATTAATATCCTGTACCCTTTGTCCATGTTTTCCCGGTGGTCCCCCTTGCTCTCCGTTGATGGCATCAATGATTATCAGGTTTGGCTTGACTACACCTGACATGGCAGCAATGGGACGATGAAGCCCGAGCAGATGGATTTTTTTATTATCTTCTTTTCTTAACAAACCCATCTGGTTTTTCATGCCAAGGGTTACGGTTGTTGAGGTATGAACCTTCAGCTTGGCAATATTAATATACTCTGAATCAAGAATCAGCGACGGAATCATTAGCTCTCCATAATCCCAATTTATGCCCATTCGTTCTGTGTGGTGAAGGTTTATCAGCTTCACATCCCTGTTTTTGCACATTTTTTCATATCCGGACACGGCAAATGTCCTGTCATAATCTCGTAGCGGTCCCTCTCCAACAATTATCTCCTTTATTCCCTGTTGTCTTAAATAGTCTATTACCCCGGCAGTTATCCTATGATTGGTAATATACGGAGCTCCAACCTGACAAGGGCTGGGAATACATGGCTTAATCAGTACCCTTTCATGCTGAGGGTTATATTTAATCTCTGAAAGGGCATCATGAACCGTATCTTCAATAGTGTCTTTGGTTTGTTTGATAATAATCATGGTAAAGGCTCACAAGGATCAGGGGTTAGTGAGCAAGGTTCAGTATCTACCTCTTTCATCAACAAGTGAAAAAACTGGCTGACGACATAATTTGCCAATCCCTTATCCCTTGATAATCTGTTCATGAACTCAATAGGGGGTTCAGCATTTTTCAATAGAGCATCATCAATACTTTCACGCAGTTTCATTCTTTTAACATCTTCAATATTATTAGCTCGCAAACTTGCCATTAAACTGGCATCTTTTTTCAATGACTCATACATTTCCTTAACTACCTTATCATCATCACCCAATGCAACCGGCTTCTTAAATTCCTCGGCAATATCCCTTACTCTTGATCCGTTCATACTTTCTTCAGTATACATTTCATCGTCCATTTCAACAATTCCCGAAAATGCAACAAGTGTTTGTAGACAATAGCCTTGCTCAAGAATAATTTTATCGAACGCTTTTTTGTAAAGAACCGCATGTGCCATGGAGCTTGTTACTAACATCCCTTTGGCATTTCCACCAATTTTATGGATGGTCTTTTCCATAAAATGAGCCAGCATGATATGGCTTTTTGCTGCAATAGCAAAAGGATGCCTGCCTACTTCATTGATCAGAAGGCTTTTTGCCTTAAGTTTTTCAAACTCTTTGCCTGCTTCCGCCTTCTCATTTTCTATCAATTCAAAATAAGTGCTTTTTGTTATGTAATTATCCAATACATTTAGAATAAAGCCCTCTTCTATGGCTTGTCTCATCGTGTATTCATGAAAAGCACAATAACCTGATTTTTGAGTGGCATCAGGAATACCAAACAGCTCTAATGTTTTTGGTTTTGGCGTTGCTGTAAATGCAAAAAATGAAAGATGAGGCAACTTTTGGCGGCTTGCCATTATTTTTTCTAATTCTTGTTCTACGGTATCCTTTGGCTCGCTATTTTCATCATCCTGAGTAATAATATTTTTTAATGCCTCATCTGTTGTAAGGCTGATTTTTAGATCTTTTACATTTTCACCGCTTTGACTGCTGTGTGCCTCATCTACAATAATTGCAAAATGTTTTCCATTAAGATTTGCCACTTCGCCTATGTAGCTAAATTTCTGCAAGGTACTGATAATGATTTTTTCGCCGTCAGTTAAGGCTTGGATGAGCTGTTTGCTGCCTTGAGTAATTGTTTTTATGGTTCCCTTTATCTTCTCAAATTGTTTTATCTGTTTTTGAAGCTGTCTGTCCAATATAATACGATCGGTGATTACAATAATGCTGTCAAAAATCATTTGTTGGTTTGCTCCAAATAAATTGGATAACTGATGTGCCAGCCAGGCAATAGTTTTGCTTTTGCCGCTGCCGGCACTGTGTTGGATGAGGTAATTTTTACCTGTTCCGTTTTGTTTTGCATCCGCTACTAACTTGCGGACACAATCTCTTTGGTGATACCGAGGAAATATCGTGGTTATTTCTTTTGTTTTCTCATCTTCTTCATAAAAAACATAATTGTTTAATATTTCCAATAGGCTGTCAGCTTGTAAGACTTCTTCCCACAAGTAACTGCTGGCGAATTTGTTTTCAATAACTGGATTTCTTGTTTCTCTGTTGAATGGCAGGAAACGAGTATTGCCGTTGTCTAATTTGGTGGTCATTAAAACAGTATTATTATCAACTGCGAAATGCACCAGGCAACTTTTTAAGAATGGATCCTTGCTTTCACGGCATTTACTGTATTGTTCCACCGCGTGGGTTACATTCTGCCCTGTAAACTCGTTCTTTAATTCCAGAGTAATAATGGGGATACCATTAATGGCAATGACTAAATCTACACTATTGTCCGGAAACCGTGTACTGTAATGGACTTGACGGATTACAGAAAATCTATTTGCCTCATATTTTTTCTGGTGTTCAGGATTTAAGCCGGATGAGGGCTTGAAAGAGATCAGCTTGATGCTCTCACCCTGCAAAACAAAATCCTCGCGGATTAGATTGAGTACGCCTCTTTTATCCCGCAGTTTGGCATATTCATTGGCAACCGATTCCATTGTGTTTGCAGGGAATTGTCTTTCCAGCTTTCGCCATGTTTCCGGCTGTGTGTCTCGAATGAATTGCTCTAATAATTCAATGTCCAGAACATACTCCAAATTGAAGTTATTGCTGCTCCGTGTGGTGTAGAGCTTGCTTTCTTTTAGAAAATCAAAGACGGTATCCTCGAAATCGATTTCTTTTGGATCCCTCATGATGTTTCCCCCTTCTTTTTCGGCTGCCATTCCCTAACATCTATCTTGCCTGTTACGGCTTGGCTGATTAGGGATGTCCTGTATTCCTGCATTAAATCTATTTGCTTTTGGTATTTGGAGATGAGGGTGTTGATGGCGGCGGTTTCGGATTGGATGTGGAGTTCAATTTCGTTTTGTTCTTGATAATTTGGACATGGTACGAACAAATTCTTAATTCTATCAACCGAAAGTCCCGGTTGTGCCGCTGCCTGAGAATACTGATTAAGGTTCATGGCTCTTAATAATTCGCCAAACCACAAAATATTTGTTGGTTTTCTTAAATATGCAACAACAGCATGTTCAGATGCCCAAAACTTACCGGCAGCATAGTTGATATTCCCACATAAAGCACCTTGTCTTCCAATTAGTATAAAATCACCGTCATTTGTATAGTTAGCTGTATAACCTCTCAATCCATTTCCACCAAAAACTGGATAATCACCAACCTCCCGAATAACATCAGCAGTAATGGCTTCTCCACTTTGAAGTTTCGCTACATACTTCAACTTCATCACTTCCCACCCCTCTGGTATCTCCCCAATCCACTCAATCCCACTTGCTTCATCTTAGCATCCGGATTAATGCCCTTGATTACCGCTTTATTGATAATGCCGGCTTTCTGCTCCTTCAACAATTCAATCTGCTTTTGGCGGTTGGCAATAAAGCTATCTATCTGCCCTGTTTTGTAATCGAGAAAACGGACGATGGATTGTTGATCGGAGAGGGAAAGGATTAACCCGGGCATTCTATATGCCCATTCTCTTGAAAGACCCGGAACAGTGTCATCTAATGTATTCTCATCCAATCTCAAAATACTCAGAAAATATGTTAACCACCTTAAGTCACATTTAGTTTGTGTAGAGTCAATAAAATATGAGGTATCAATTGGGAAACATGCTTTTTCAGAATAATTTATCCTTCCGTAAGAACCTTTTCTGCCAACAATGATACACGGAGCTTTTGTTATTGCTTTATCATGAAATCCAACAATACCATTTGAGCCATAAACAGGCACCTCTCCACCATTTCTATTCTCATCGGACAAACTGTCTCCATAAGCAAATCTTGTAATCCTTTTTAATTTCTTACAATCCCACCCGCTTGGTATTTCCCCCAACCAATCCAATCCACTCTGTTTATAATTCGGATACTTCCTCATCTTCCACCCTCATCCTTTATCTTTTCCTCAATTCTACCGATATTATGTTCCTACGGTCTCTACCGATATACCGTTCCTACGGTTTCTACCGATATTATGTTCCTACGGAACTGATTGGTTTATTTATGGTTGTTTTTCTACCAATATTATGTTCCTAACGGAACAATTGTTTGACTTGTAATTTATTATTATACAAGAT
>JAHIZN010000077.1 GCA_018814245.1 bacterium | reverse complement strand
GTAGAGACATGTAGAGACACAATATCTTGTGTCTCTACTGCTATATGCCTTTCAGATTTTTCCCCCATCTCATCTGTAATCTGTGAAATCTGCGTAATCTGCGGATTAAATCCTAATTGCACAGCTTGCAATAGTTCGGAATGACACTTTAGCCTATTCCGTAACAGCCTATCGACAACCTTATTAAGGATAGGACGAAGTATCTTAGTTACAAAAGGAATAAAAAAAGCTACCGCAGCGACACCTGCCCCCATATAAATATTGCGAGCAACTTCATGGGTAAGCCCTATATATTCCATAATTACCCTTGATTCTCCTTATATACCCTTCGTGTTGAATCTTCAGCTACTCCACCCATAGCAAGGCCAATTATCGCTCCCAGAACCGAACCAACAGGTCCTCCAATAGCCCATCCAAATAATCCTCCCCCTATGGAGCCGACAGTAGGTCGTAACCCTTTTGGGGTTTCCCCGCGGACTTCTTCAAGAGGCTGATGACAATAAGGGCACGCAGTAACAGACTGAGCACTCTTTATATCATACCCCAATCCTGCATAGGCCGAGCATCTTATATTCCAACACCGATAACAATAATTTCCTATCATCATAAATGCCACTCCCTACATCCCTCGTTCAAATGCACCCTTCACCCATTCAATTTTCTCATCTACAATTGTCACCACATCAAATCTACAAGGCATTTCCTTCGGTTTTTTCTCAAGAAGATAATGCAAAGCCACCTTTGAGATCTGGAGTTGTTTATGTTTATTAACCGCTAAAAAAGGGGATAGATATGTTGAGGTTTTTCTTGTCTTTACCTCTACAAACACCAAGGTATCCCTATCCTTAGCAATAATATCAACCTCTCCATACTTGCATCGATAATTTTTCTCTACTATCTTTACCCCTTGCTTTATAAGGTAGTTAGCCGCTTTTTCCTCACCGCATCGTCCAAGATTTATTCGTTCATATGTCATTAATTAGGTACAACCTCTAATCTTTGTGGTCTCCTCTTCCTTTTATTCACCAGCACCTGCCTGCTTAATAATTCCCTGACAGGGGCATAAGTAGTCCGATGAATCCCGCAGGCACCATGCTGTTCTATTGCCTGAAGGTGTAATTCCGTACCATAACCTTTATGCTTGGCAAAACCATATTCCGGATAAATAGCATCATATTCCACCATTATTTTATCCCGAATAACCTTAGAAATGATTGAAGCTGCCTGAATAGATGCTACAAAGGTATCACCTCGCGGAACAGGATATTGAGGAATCTCTACATCAGGAACAGAGAGATTTCCATCTACTAATAAAAGACGAGGATTTACCCTTAGCTTAGCCACAGCCTGTCTCATAGCCATATATGTAGCTTGCAGGATATTTACCTGATCAATAACCTCAGGCTCTACTATTCCTACACCCCAATCAATGGCTGCGGTAGAGATGATCTTATACAGCCTTTCTCTTTGTTGAGGGGTTAATTTCTTTGAATCATTTATTCCAGGGATAACTAATCCCTGAGGCAGAATAACCACAGAGGCGACAACAGGACCAGCTAATGGTCCCCGACCAGCCTCATCTATCCCGCCAATCATCTCATAGCCGCTCATATATGCCATTTTTTCAATATCTGCGATATTTTGTTGCCAGGGATAGCATTTATCCTCCATCATTCCCCCTCCCAATCGCGAATCGCGAATCTCGAATTGCGAATCTGTTCATTCTTTCAGATCTGCAATCCACAATCAATATTCGCAATTGAATTTTGTTTCTTTTCTTCAGATTCGCAATCCACAATTCGCGATTCGCGATTGTATGACTTGCAAACCAATCCCTGAATTCTATCGCTGTCTATCCTCTTTGATTCTGGCAGCCTTACCAGATAGTTGCCGCAGATAATACAATCTGGCTCTTCTGACCTTTCCTCGTCTTTGAATCTCTATCTTTTCGATAGAGGGTGAATGAAGAGGAAAAACCTTTTCCATCCCTACACCAAAAGAGACCCTTCTCACGGTAAAGCTTTTCTGGATACCTGCCCCTCTCCTGCGGATAACAATCCCGACAAAGTCCTGCAGCCTCTCCTTATTTCCCTCTGTAATCTTTAGCTGTACCTTAACCGTATCCCCTGAGCTAAACTCCGGGATATCCTTTTTCAATTGTCCTTCCGTCATCTTACTTATTATCTCATTCATCTTTTTTTTCCCTCACTATCTATTTTTTTGTAAGCATTCAGCCTTCAGTACCACTCCCTGCTCATGTCAGCAGATGTACAAGGCATTACTCTTGGCAAAAATCGCGAATCTATTCTATTCCTGCAGATTCGCAATCCGCGATTCGCAATTCGAGATTCTGATAACTGACGGCTGAACGCTTACGACATATTCAATCCCTTTAAGATATCCGGACGAACAAGCCTTGTCTTTTCCAATGCTTGTTTTTGCCGCCATTGTCTTATTTGCTCATGGTTTCCAGAAAGAAGTACATCCGGAACCCTTAACCCTCTAAACTCCACAGGACGGGTATAATGAGGATGATCAAGGATAGATTCATAAAACGAATCCTCCTTAATTGAGTCATAATTCCCAACTACATCTGGGATAAGCCTTGCTATAGCATCTATCATTGCCAAGCAGGGAATCTCTCCACCTGTAGTAACGAAATCCCCTATGGATACCTCCATGTCAACAATTAACTCTTTTACCCTTTCATCAATCCCTTCATAGTGTCCACAAATAAAGCTCAAAGTTTTTTCCGTAGACAACTCTTTGGCTATTTTGTGATTAAATACCTGCCCCTGAGGTGTCAGAAGAATGGTCAATCCCTTTTCATCCAATCCCTCATAAGCAGCAATTATTGGTTCTGGTTTTAACACCATCCCAGGACCTCCGCCATATGGGGCATCATCACATGTATGGTGCTTATCCAAAGCAAAATCTCTGATATTAATAGTATTAATATCAAGTATTCCTTTTTGAATAGCTCGATATAGAATGCTCTCCTTAAATGCTCCCTCAATGATTCCAGGAAAAAGTGTAAGGATATTGATCTTCAATTGTTACTACTCACCACCTCTTTTTTCACGCAAAGAATGTAAAGATTTTACGCAAAGAATCGCAAAGGATTATAAATTATTTACAATCCTATAGAATTCCATCTTTCAATTTATACGATATTTCATTTTCAGTCATAATTCTCTGCGCTCTTTGCGATTTTCTTTACTTTGCGACCTTTGCGTGATATTGTTACTGCTGAGTAGTTACCTTCAATTAATCCATCAGCTCCAGAACAACCCTCTTCTTCATCTTGGCTGCAGCTGCATTCAACACAATTCGAATGGCACCAATTGTTTTGCCCTGTTTTCCAATAACACGCCCAATATCATCCTCTGCAACACTCACCTCAAGGATAACAGACCGTTCACTGACAACCTCAGTCACTTTAACTGCTTCGGGTTTATCCACCAGAGACTTTACGAGATATTCTGTCAACTCCTTCACCCTTCCAACCTCCTTTGCCTTTTACAGAGACGCAAAATTTTGCGTCTCTACTACCCAACCTGAACACTTATTGCAAAACCTATGCAGATGCTTGTTTTGTCTCATGGAATTTTTTCAATAACCCTTGTTTTCCAAGCAAGTTATGAACTGTTGGTGAAGGTTGCGCACCTTTTCTTAACCAATCCAATGTCTTTACTTCATCAAAAGAAACAACTGTTTCCTTTGACACAGGATGATAATAACCAACCCGTTCAATTACCTTAGCATCTCTGGCTGACCTCGAATCTATAACCACTATTCGATAACAAGGCTTTTTCTTTGTTCCAAACCTAGCCAATCTCATCTTTACTGCCACTAAAATTCACCACCTTTTGTTTTAATACAGAATTCAGGAGTCAGAATCCAGAATTCAGAATAAGAAAACCTGCTGCAACAGTTTTCGTAGAAAATATTGGGATATTAGAAGAGCTTATTCTGACTTCTGACTTCTGACTTCTGACTTCTGACTTCTGAATTCTGAATTCTGTATCTGCAATTACCTGAAACCCCCCGGCATTTGCGGCATTTTCTTAAAATTTTTGCCGCCTCCCTTGGTCAGACTCCCAAACATAACCTTAAGCTGCTCAAATTGCTTAAGCAGCCGATTAACATCTTCAACCGTTGTTCCGCTGCCCTTGGCAATCCTTTTTCGCCTGTTCCCATTTAGCACCTCAGGCTTCTTTCGTTCCAGCCTGGTCATGGAATTTATAATCGCCTCTGTACGAACCAGCTGTTTTTCATCTACCTTCATCCCTTTGGACATGCTGCTAAACCCTGGAATCATTCCCATTACTTGTTCTAATGGTCCCATTTTTTTTATTTGTTTAAGTTGAGAAAGAAAATCCTCCAGATTAAATTTTTGAGAAAGCATCTTTTGTTGAAGGGATTTAGCCTCTTCTGAATTGGCAACCTCTTCTGCCTTTTCAATGAGCGAAAGCACATCGCCCATACCAAGAATCCTCTGTGCCATCCTGTCTGGATAAAATGGCTCTAATTGTTCGATATTCTCACCAACACCCATAAACTTAATGGGTTTACCAGTAACCATTTTTATGGAAAGGGCTGCCCCGCCTCTGGCATCACCATCAAGCTTGGTCAGGATAACACCGCTAATCCCTATTTCTTTCTCAAAGGTAGAGGCAATATTCACTGCCTCCTGACCGGTCATACCATCAACGATGAGCAAGCATTCCTCTGGGTTCAATCGTTGCTTTAATATCTTTAGCTCATTCATCAGATCGTTATCTACATGAAGTCTGCCGGCAGAATCAACAATAATGCAATCACATTTATGTTCCTTAGCATACTCAAGAGAACCATTCAATGTTTCAATAGCTGTCTTCCCATCTGCAAACACCGGAACATTTATCTTCTTCCCAAGTATCTGGAGCTGCTCTTTGGCTGCAGGGCGATAGGGATCTGCTGCAACCAATAATGGATGCCGTTTTTTTTGAGCCATTCTGTAGGCTAATTTTGCTGATGTGGTTGTTTTTCCACACCCTTGTAACCCAAGCAACAATATACTCTTAACAGATTCAATCTTAACCTGCGGAATATCCCCGCCAAGCACCTCTACCAATTCATCCTTGACTATCTTTAATACATGTTGGGCAGGATTAAGACTTTTCAGGATTTCAACCCCAACAGCCTTTTCACTTACCTTCCCAATAAACTCTTTAGCTACCTTAAAATTAACATCTGCTTCCAGAAGGGCTACCCTTAATTCCCGCATAGTTGCAGCAACATCATCCTTGTTCAATAAACCCTTCTTGCGCAACTTATTAAATATACCCTGAATCTTTGTGGAAAAAACATCAAACATTATCTATAATAACCCTTACCGCTTACAAACATAGTAGTTACTAAGTATACTTAATATTCCGTGTCTTGTCAAGTAAAATTATCATCTAAGAATAAAATTAAAAATTATGAATTAAAAATTAAAAATTATTGTATAGCAAATTCATAACTCCTGCGCTGTATTTTATTTTCTCTCACCTCTTCTTCCCTCATTTTTAATTTATAATTCATAATTCATAATTTTTTCTCCCCAAATACCTGTCCACTGAAAATGGATAGTCTTGCATCCGGCATTTTCCAATCATCATCACTTAATCCAGCCTTGCGGCAAAGATATTGGAGAAGCTCTTCCTTGTTCCACCCTTGTTCTTTTGCTACCTGCGGCAGGAATACAGCAGAATGGTTGCCAATGGTCAGCTGAACACCATGCGTATTGATCTCAATCTGAGAGATATTCTGAATAGGTGTTAATTCAGAAAGAACTGTAATCTCAATAGTTATGTCATCTAATTCCTGCATGGTTACCGGCGAAAATCTCCAGTCCTGGGTAGATGCTGCGATAGCCATTTTTATCACTGCCTCATAAAGGGGCTCTATGGGCTGAATGTACCCGATACAGCCTCGCAGTTGATGTCCTTTATGAAGGCTGACAAATACCCCACGGCAAATAACCAATTCAGGATCACTTACCTTCCACTCCAGAATTTCCTTGCGTTTAAGATACGCCTCTATTGTATTTCTGGCTATATTCAAAAGGCATATTTGTTGAGAACGATCTAACATTTTACTCACCCTGCCTATTAGCTAACTACTAAACACCATTAAGTATAACATGATACATAAAATTTAGCAAGGAAAAAAATGATGAAAAATGGTAATAGTGTCGTGTCAACCTTAATTTGACGCATAACAATTTGCAGGGACAAGCCCTGCAGCTACATTGAAATCGATTGTTTGTGTGTGGGAATCTTTGTAGCTGCGACCCTTGTGGTCGCTTATTGGTGGGACAGAGACAGGGGAGGCAGCACCTCTGTCACCAGCAATTCTCGGTGAACAATTGACCATGCAACAATCTAATATTGTATACAATGATTGCCTGTATTGCCTTAAAGATATTCCAATTGACAAGGCAATCG
>JAHIZN010000076.1 GCA_018814245.1 bacterium | reverse complement strand
TATTCCTGTTTCGCTGCAATTATTTTTCCTAAGTTTACACCCTTTGTGGTTCTTTCTCCGCCAGAGGTGCTACCTTTTCTCGTTGCAATAGCTGCTGACTAACGAGGCTTGATGCAATTATCCACAACCGCACAGGTGGAATAAATTTATAACCTGTCAGCAAGATTAATGTTGACACAAATGTAGATAGATGGTATAATGCTGTCTTATAATCTGGATTCCCTAATCTGTAATCGTTCAGGCTATAACATTAAAAGTGTAAGAAGGGGGATATGGAGATATGACATGAGATATGGGAATAATAATATAATCAATGCCTTAAAATCGAAGGGAAGATTACAGGGTTATCATTCCTAAGGGGATAAGTTGTATTATCCTCATATTTTTCTAATCCCTATATCTCCTTATCTCCTCCATAATCCACCACATCTCCTTTTCTTACACTACCTGAACGGTTACGCAAAGTTTTCGCAGAGTCCGCAGAGATAAGGCTAAAGAAATGAGAAAAATGATGAAAATCTCATCTTTCTCTCTCTTCCTCTGCGTTCTTTGCGAATCCTTATGCAGATCTTTGCGAGAATCTTTTTTCCAAGGAAGGGCTTTTAGTGTGGATTGATGGGCTGAGGGGGTGGATGGTTGCAGGTTAAGGCAAAGATAATCTTAGAGGGCATTGTTCAGGGGGTTGGGTTTCGGCCGTTTATTCATAGGCTGGCTGAATCATTTCACTTTTCAGGCTGGGTGGCTAATACAAGTCAGGGTGTTATTATCGAAGTTGAAGGGGACGAGGAATGTGTGCATAAATTTTATCAACAGATATTAGATTCACCCCCACCCATGGCAGCCATTATGAGGCAGACAATCGAGTTTTTTCCGGTTATCTACTCAACAGTTTCCAGAGGTGCTCACTCTGCCAGAGAGGCTCTCTCTTTTGAAATAAGGGAAGGTATTATTTGTTCGGATGAATTTACCCCTGTCTCCCCTGATATGGCTATATGTAGTGATTGCTATCAGGAGCTTATGGATCCCGGCAACAGGCGATATGGGTATCCCTTTATCAACTGTACAAACTGTGGACCAAGATTCACCATCATTCAAGCTACCCCCTATGATCGCAACAACACAACCATGCGGGATTTCAGGATGTGCCAAGAATGTGAGGCTGAGTACAATGATATTACCAACAGGCGGTATCATGCTGAACCAAATGCTTGCCCTGTATGCGGTCCTGAGGTATGGCTGTCTGTAGGGGCAGGTTCTAAACCTGCCCTGTTTTTGGAGCACAAACCCGCCCTGTTTTTGAAGAAAGCCATTGAAATTCTAAAGAATGGCAATATTATCGCTGTGAAGGGAGTAGGCGGGTTTCATCTGGCATGTAATGCCATGGATATTGATGCTGTAACGCGATTGCGGGAAAGAAAGAGGCGTGAAAAAGGCAAGCCATTTGCTATCATGTCAAGAGACATTGAACTGGCACAACAATACTGTGAGATTAATGAGTATGAAAGGGATTTGTTGCTTTCGATTGCCAGACCAATTGTATTGTTGAAAAAAAAACTGCCATGTCTCATCCCGGATATTGTTGCTCCAAACAATAGGTATCTTGGGTTGATGTTGCCCTATACCCCGCTTCATCATCTCTTAATGGCTGATAAGGAAATACTTGCTCTGGTGATGACCAGTGGAAACATTTCTGATGAGCCATTAATCAAGGATAATGATGAGGCAATGGACAGGCTTTCTGGTATAGCTGATTATATCCTTATGCATAATCGGGATATTTATAATCGATGTGATGACTCAGTGGTTCAGGTGATAGATGATCAAGGCAAGGCAGCACCTTTGGCAATGGTTATCAGGCGTGCACGAGGGTATGCCCCGTATCCGATAGTACTTGATATTGAGATGAGTCGGGTTCTGGCAGTAGGGGCTGAGCTTAAATCTGCATTTTGCTTAAGCCATGGAAATTTTGCTTTTTTGAGTCAGCATCTGGGCGACTTGAAAGGGCTTGAGGTCTTTGCGTTCTTTAAGGAGGCTGTAGAGCGATACAAAAGGCTTTTTCGAATAGAGCCGGAATTTATTGCCCATGATTTACACCCTGATTATCTTTCAACCAGATTTGCCCTTGAGCTTGCAGCCCAAAATCCAAATATCAAAGCCCATGCCGTTCAGCACCACCACGCTCATATTGCTTCCTGTATGGCAGAGAATGGGATAGATGAAATGGTGCTGGGGGTTGCCATGGATGGGACAGGATATGGGACAGATGGCAATATCTGGGGTGGAGAGTTTTTGCTGACAGATTACAGCGGATTTAAGAGAATAGCCCATTTGAAATATATCCCAATGCCGGGTGCAGATATGGCTGCAAGACAGCCCTGGCGAATGGCAGTGAGTTATTTGTATGCTGCTTGTGGACAGGATATTCCATTGGAATTTATGAAGAGGTGGGATAGAGAAAGGGTGGAGATGATCATCAGAATGATAAAACAAGGGTTAAATTCACCCCTTACCTCAAGTGTTGGCAGATTATTCGATGCTGTGGCAAGCATTATTGGTCTCAGGGATGAGGTTGATTATGAGGCACAGGCGGCTATAGAACTGGAGATGGTGATTAGTAAACAAGAAGATAATGAGTATGGCTTTTTTGTGAATCAAGATAATGAGCCGTGGATAATAGATACCCTCCCTATTATTATGGGTATCCTGAAGGATATGGGGTCAGCGTCGGTTTCCTCTGTCTCAGCCAAATTTCATAATACAATTATAGCCATTATTCTTCAGATCTCAAGGCTTGCAAGGGAGAGCCGGGGAATAAATAAGGTAGCTCTGTCTGGTGGTGTTTTTCAGAATCGATACCTTTTGGAAAGGGTAAAGCCCTTGCTTGAAAGGGATGGGTTTGTTATTTTTTCTCACTTGAGGGTGCCTGCAAATGATGGTGGAATTTCTCTTGGTCAGGCAGTAATTGCAAGCAGGACAAACTGGTGACAAACTGGGCAAACTGGGGGCAAACTGGGGGCAAACTGGGGACAGCGCCTATTTTTTGACAAACTGTGGACAGCGCCTATTTTTTCAGGGATGTTCCTACGAAGGTTATGCGTCAAATTAAGGTTGACACGACAGTAGTTATCCCATTGGAGGGTAAAAATGGCAAAAGCGTGTAAGCTTGCATCAGGGCATGTTCATCCGAATAGACGATTAGAGTCCATATTTTCTCATCAGCAGGCTATAGTTGAATCCATAGTTCTTTCTGGTATCCCTCACCAACCTCCATTAACAAGGAAAACATGGAAATTAGCTAAAGATGGGATTTATACATATTGTGAATGTACCCGCCCTTGTAGCAATCAAATACTGCTAAAACCACAGGTACCTCAACTTATCGATGCACAAATACAACATGAAATATCCAGTTTTGGAAGAAAATTCGGTACTTCTCAAGAAAGAATAAAAATATCAATAGCAACCAACAATCAAGTTATCCTGCTTGGCAATTCTCTGGATAATCTTAAGCTCGGTGGAGATTGGAAGAATAAAGCATTAATCCGTCAAATCCGTGAAAGATTTGATGTTTTACTTGATGAAGAAGAGAAAGAATCTCCTTTATCATATAACAACCTTATTGCCCGGGCAATACAACAAATAACGCAAAAAGAACTTGTTGAAGGAGAAAGGCTTCTTAAGGTGGCAATAAGTATTTCTCCCACATTGCCGGAAGCATATCATCAATTAGGTAGATTATATGGAATGCAGTCCAAGCTAAAAGAGGCTGAAAAAAATTTCCTTCTTGCTTTATTTTATGCGAAGAAAATTGGCATAGCTGCTCAGGAGGCACAAATAAAAACAGACATTATCCGTGTAGAAAGGCAGATACAGAAAGAAAAAGAGATAAAGAAAGAAAAAGAAATAAAGATACCAATTGCAAAAGAAAAGAAAATAGAGCCGCAACATCATTATCAGCCACAGGTAAAGGTTTCTATCCAATTGGATGATTCTAACCAACAAATTCTTGCAGCAGTGGATAATGGTCGGTTTGAGAAGCCTGAATTTTTCGATCTGCTTGTTCATGGACAAAGAATATCATTGTTCCAGGGGTTTGAGCAGCTGCTTTGCCTTGAATCGGTAAAGATTGACCATTATCCGTATCAGATTGACACTGCCAGAAGGGTTCTACAGCGGTTTGGCGGCAGGGCGATATTAGCCGATGAGGTAGGTTTAGGAAAAACGATTGAGGCTGGATTAATCTTAAAAGAGTATTTTCTGCGCGGATTGGTCTCTCGTGTATTAATCTTAACCGTCCCATCATTGGTCTTACAATGGAAAGAGGAGATTGAGACAAAATTTGACTTGAAATTTATGACAACAGATGATCCGGAATTTGAAACTGAAGGGACTAATTTCTGGATAAAATACAATCTAATCATTGCCTCGGTTCACACCGCTAAACGGGAAAACCATCGCCAGATTATCCATCAAATTGAATACGACCTGTTGATTATTGATGAGGCACATCACCTGAAATCCAAATCTACCCTCAGCTGGCAATTTGTTAATGAAATAAAGAAAAAATTTGCTTTGTTACTTACTGCTACACCTGTTCAGAATAATCTCGAAGAGCTTTATAATATGATTACCCTTCTTAAACCAGGGCAATTAAAAACACTGACTGCCTTTAAGCGTGATTTTGTCACAAGGGGTAATTCTAAAAAACCAAAAAATAAAGAACAACTACGGGAATTGCTCGCCGAGGTAATGATTCGAAATACCCGCTCTCAGGTAGACATTAAGCTGCCCCCAAGACATGCCAGAACAGTAAAAATACACCTGTTACCACAAGAGATGGCAATCTACCAGCGTGTTTCAGAATTTATAAAAAATGAATATTCTGCTGACAAGGCATTAAATAAATTCCTCCTGATGATGCTGCAGCGTGAAATCGGCAGTAGTATTATGGCTGTAAGACCCACCTTAAAAAAGATGAGCGAAAATCCTAATTCTGATGAGACAAAAAGAAAAACCCTTTTAGAGCTTTACCATGAGGCATCCGAAATAAATGAAGGAACAAAAACAAATGCCTTATTGAAGATCATCCATTCTATAAATGGTGAAAAATGCCTGATTTTTACACAATTTCGTGAAACACAAAGGGTTATCCATCAATGCCTCAATCAGGCAGGAATATCTACATCTCTTTTTAACGGACAAATGACCTCTTTGGATAAAAATTTGAGTATAAAGGAATTCCAACAGACAAACCAAGTACTTATCTCGACTGAGGCTGGCGGAGAGGGAAGAAATCTCCAGTTTTGCCATATGCTGCTGAATTATGACCTGCCATGGAACCCAATGATAATAGAGCAACGAATAGGTAGGATTTGCCGCGTTGGTCAGAAAAACCAAACCTATGTCTTTAACCTGTCAAGTCAGGACACGATTGAGGCATATATCCTGAAGATACTTGATGAGAAGATCAATATGTTTGAATTGGTTATTGGTGAGATGGATATGATTCTGGGCAATTTGGATGAGAATAGAGGCTTTGAAGAAACTATCATGGACATATGGACAGGCTCTGCCTCTACAGATGAATTAGAGGGAAAAATACAGGAGTTTGGAAATCAACTGCAGTCTGCTAAACAAAGCTACATGGCAACAAAGGAATTAGAAGAGGCATTGTTTGGCGAGGATTATGAGGTGGAATAAAAAAATGCTTGATGATTTAATGGGCTTTTGTCAACAATCGTTTGCTACACTCGGGGCATTGGCCGAGATTGAAAATAACAAGATGCTGGAGGTCATTGCAGATGATAAATTAGCTGATAATTTTAATCGCAGGTCATACCTTAAATTCATCTTTGACCGCAACCTGCAGGACCAATATCCAGAGGCAGAATTTATATCCTATGGGCATCCTTATCTGGATACGCTCATCAATCTTGCCTCACAAAAAGGGTCGGTTACGAGATTGTATCTGAATGGACTAACCACTACCACTGGACACATACGCGACAAAATCACTAACAAGATAAAATTCTATAATTGTAAGGCTAATTTCTTATCTGACATACTTGAAAGATTCTCTTATTGCTTGTTCAATTTCAAGGTATCATACATCAGCGATGATAAAAAGGAACAGATAAAAACCGTTGCCGTGGATAGAGTCTCAGCTGCAGTTGATAATAGACTGCTTGATGTCCTGGATACATTATTTGTCGGGACAGAATGTGAACGCAAGGGTATGTCTGAGGATGAAGTAAAACCATTGGAAGAGGTATATGAAGCTGCTTGTGGGTATATTAAAAATGAAACAAGTCCTACAATCGAGGAGATAAAGAAGATTAGCTTAAAAAAGCTATCTAAGGAAATAATGCGGGTTGAGAATTATTATTTAGAAAATGAGGCGGAAATTAAACAAAGGTTGAGGAGAGAGGGTTTGAGTGATGAACAACAAACGAGACTAAATGAAAAACTTAAGCTTAATACACTGGAAAAAGAAAGAAAGATTTTAGACTTAGAGGAAAAGCATAAGCTTAAGGTCAATATCAAATTGCTTAATGCTGCCTTAATCTATCAACCTAAGATTAAATGCAGATTAGAAATATTAGGCAGGGATAAGACTTTTTATTTCAATGTCTTCTGGAATCCTGTCTTCAAAGATATTGATCCGCCCTTTTGCATGAAGTGTAAATCCCCAAGCTATGAGATGTGGTTTGATGGTAATTTTGGGATGATATGCTCTGCCTGTCATCAAGGTAAGAATTAAAAATGGGGAAGAAGAGAGAATAAGGAAATTGGGGATGGGTTCACATTTTCTTTGGAATTGAAGTTTAGTGAACCTGCCCCCCAATACTGTTCGGCACGATTCTTGCTTATGTGCTGTTTCACACAAAATCGTAATTTTCTTCCATTTAAGTTAGTAATTTGGGAGCTTGTTAGCTAATAGCTATTGCAACAAAAAGAAAAAGAATCGCAAAGGATGTAATCTATAGGGAACATGGTTGTATCTATGAAGTTACACCCTTTGCGATTCTTTCTCTGTAAACAAGATTGACATGATTTGGTCTTGAGCAGTACCCAAAAAAGTAGCTTAACTATTGAATGAAAAATTACGACTCACGGTGAACAAACACATCTCTGTGCCTGAATAAACAATAATCCTGAAAATGGATGATACAATTACAGTTAAAAGGAGGATTTCGTATGAGTGTAAGTTACAAAGAGTTAGGGTTAGTAACAACCAGGGTGATGTTCCAGAAGGCGATGGATGGAGGGTTTGCCATTCCAGCGTATAATTTTAACAACATGGAACAACTTCAGTCAATTATCCGTGGCTGTATGGAAAGCGATTCACCGGTGATTTTGCAGGTATCCAGTGGGGCACGAAAGTATGCAGACCCAACCTTATTGAGATACATGGCACTTGGGGCAGTGGAGATGGTTAAGGCAAGTGGGGCAAAGATACCAATCACCTTGCACCTTGATCATGGTGATACCTTTGAGTTGTGTAAGTCTTGTATTGATAGTGGATTCAGTTCTGTTATGATTGATGGCTCGCATCTCAGCTTTGAGGAAAATATTCAGCTTACCAGTAAGGTAGTAGAGTATGCTCACAAATGTGATGTTGTGGTTGAGGGTGAGCTTGGAGTATTAGCCGGGATTGAGGATAATGTTGCTGCAGAAAAGAGCCACTATACTCAACCAGAAGAAGTAGAGGAGTTTGTGACTCAAACTGGTGTTGATTCATTAGCCATATCGATTGGCACAAGTCATGGGGCGTACAAGTTTAAGCTTAAAGAAGGTGAGCAGGTACCACCATTGCGGTTTGATATTCTTGAGGAGATTGAAAGAAGACTGCCTGGTTTTCCAATTGTTCTGCATGGGTCAAGCTCTGTTTTGCCTGTATATGTAGATATGATCAATCAATATGGCGGCAGGCTTGAGGGTGCAGTAGGAATTCCTGAAGATCAATTACGCAAGGCAGCAAAGAGTGCAGTATGCAAGATAAATATCGATTCTGACGGTCGTCTTGTGGTTACGGCTGTAGTACGCAAGGTGTTGGCTGAAAATCCAAAAGAGTTTGATCCAAGAAAGTATCTTGGTCCAGCCAGGGAAGAGCTGCAAGAAATGATCGCACGCAAGAATAAAGATGTTCTTGGCTCTGCAGGGCATGGGAGAGAGATAATGGAGGAAGAAGAAATAGTCTTATAGTCTTACAGTCTAAGTAGTCGTTTGGATTATTTGGCTGTTGGATTATTGCATCATGACATTTGTTGTAGGGGCAGGCTTCTGTGCCTGTCCCTGTCTCTCACTCACAAAATCAGGCTCTTTCTTGCCTCAAATGGGTAGCCCTTTGTAACAAAACCACAAAGGGTGTAAACACTTAGGGAAAATAATTGCTGGCGGCATAACAAGGTGATTGCAAATGAGAAGAATCTGACAAGGATTGTATTAATGGATTACACCCTTTGTGATTCTTTTTCTGTCAACAAGTGGTGTTTTCTACTTGCACAGGTTAGCCTATTTTCACAAAATTTACAGAAGAACCGATAAAATAAGATTACCCATTTGATGCAAGAAAGAGCCCAAAATCAAATATCATCACCCACTATTTTATCACAGAAATTTTCACGCGGAGACGCGGAGAACGCGGAGAAATCAAGCCCAAAATCAAATATCATCACCCACTATTTTATCACTGTTATTTTGTCTATCTTCTTTTCTGTCTTCATTTTTACCATATAAATATACACACCACTTGAGATCTTATCTCCATTCTTATTCTGACCATCCCATATACATGTCCCATTTTGGGCAATTAATGTTCGGACAAGTTTACCGTCTAAGGTATATATCTCAATAGTCACGGTCTCATTTATTGGTAACAGACCAAAGGTAACACAGCTATCTGTGGTCATATTAAATGGGTTAGGATAATTTATCACATTCTGAATCCCATCTGCCTGTTTAATCTGCTCCTTCTCCGCCATAGTTTTGAATCTCCATTCATACGACACAAACTCTGAGCCAGAGATGGTAACCTTATACGATTTTGAGGCTAAGAGAGGGGTGTTTGGGATAAAGCACAATTTATTATTCTGTAAAATGACCCTTCCTGCTACATTGATCATGGACAATTCATCCTGTAAGGTCATCATCAGCTTCCATCTGGCTGGATCCATGTTGAAGACAGCCTCAATCAATGTCTCTATCAGAACAAGGCTGCCTTCTGAGGGTGTGGTTGAACTAATCGTTAGAATTGGCGAAATAAGCCGAATGCTGTTAATATCCTGTTGGACATCTGCATCCCCTCCAACTGGCCAGCCGTCACCTGTTGAATGTTCATGAAAATAAGAATTGACTGCTACAACCTTTATTGTACAACTGCCAGAGACAGCATCTGTGGGCGGCATTACCTTGAGATAAAAAGAGAGGGATTGATTTGCTTCTAATCGTTGTGGTGATACAAGAGGTGCTGCCCCTTGAAATGGAACTAATAAAGCTGTCCATGTTCCATTAGTAGAAGTGATTATCTCGCTGGAAAGATAAATATCATCTGTGCCGTTTCCTGTGTTTGTTACCGAATAATGACAGTACGCTGTCTCTCCTGCAGGGGTATCTTGAATCATGCCTGTAAGATTAGACATGGCAAGGTTATATTCCTGACTATCTGCATGTCTTGCCCATACTGATGATATAAAAACCATTGCCAGACACCATAAGCTTATTTTTGTGATTAATCTGAAACCTTGCATGTTTTTACCGTCCTATGGAGACTTAGCCAATGGTATAATAGTAATCGTTCAGGCTATAACATTAAAAGTGTAAGAAGGGGGATATGGAGATATGACATGAGATATGGGGATAATAATATAATCAATGCCTTAAAATCAAAGGGAAGATTACAGGGTTATCATTCCTAAGGGGATAAGTTGT
>JAHIZN010000075.1 GCA_018814245.1 bacterium | reverse complement strand
ATGAATGCAGACATAGAGACACGATTATCGCCTCTCTACTGCTTTCCTTATCAAAATTAGATATTGTACACAAGTTAAAAAAAAATTACGAGGTGATGTCTTAACAGGAATAGAGACTCATTCTTATGTCGGAGTTTCAGGACCCATAGAAAATCCTTGACCTTATCGGCAATATCTGATATAATAGGAAACATGAATGTTTACAAAATTTTTCTGGAGGGATAGATGATGAAGAATAAGGGTATACTGGTTATTATCGGATTGGTTATGTTATGTATGCTTCTTCTTGGGGACGGGATACGGCTTTGTGTAGATTGGCTATGGTTTCAGGAGATCAATCTGGAGCAGGTATTTACTACAACTTTGTTAGCCAAAGCCCAGATAGGGGCAATAGTAGGCGGGCTGTTTTTTATCCTGCTTTTCGTAAACCTATTGATTGCAAGGCTTGTAATCAATAGAAGGGGTCCGGTGATTATTGATGATGATACCCTGTTTGAAATCCCTAAAATGAATGAGATTATGACAAATCTTAATAAAATCCTGTTTTGGTGCGCGGGTATATTCTCCCTTTTGATTGGGCTTGGGTCTACCTATAAATGGGATGAATTTCTTAAGTTCTTTCATCCTACCTCGTTTAATATTTCTGACCCGCTTTTTTCTATGGATATCGGGTTCTATGTCTTTCAATTGCCGCTCATAAAGTACCTTTATTCCATCTCTATCTCGGCTGTATTTTTCTCATCCATTCTGGTATTAATCATTTATGTGCTTGAAAAAGGTATCTGGCTAAGAAAAACAGGCATCTCAGTTCTACCCGGGGCAAGGATTCATTTTACTGGGCTTGGGATACTTGTTGCCTTGCTTGTTGCCTGTGGATGTTTGCTAAAGCAATTTGCCCTGCTCTTTTCTACCAGAGGGGTTGTTTTTGGGGCAAGCTATACAGATATTCATGCGGTTTTCCCTGTGCTGAATATTCTCATATTGCTATCTGCCTTGCTGATAATTGTCCTTACCTTGAGTATCTTTACCCGTATCTGGAAGCCCATTGTTGTCTTAGTAGGTTTGATGATTCTTACAGGTGTCATTGGTATGGGATTTTACCCCCAGATCATTCAAAAGCTCCATGTAGCACCAAATGAGATTGCCCTTGAGGATCCATTTATCAAACTGAATATTGCCTTTACAAGAAAGGCATACGATGTGGACAAGATAGAGGTGAAGAAATTTCCATTAGCAAATGTTCTCACCCTGGCGGATCTAAAAGAAAATGATGAGACTATCAAAAATATCAGGTTATGGGACCATAAGCCGTTGCTTGATGCTTATTCACAGCTTCAGGAGATAAGAACCTATTATAAGTTTAATGATGTAGATAATGACCGTTATATGATAAATGGTCAATATCAACAGGTAATGCTTTCGACAAGGGAGATTTCTTCTAACAATCTGTCCAGCAAGATCTGGCTGAATGAGCACATTACCTATACCCATGGTTACGGGCTTTGCCTTGGACCGGTAAACAGGGTTACGGAAGAGGGGCTGCCGGAGTTTATGATCAAGGATATTCCGCCTGTGTCTACGGTTGATCTGAAGATTTCCCGTCCAGAGATATATTATGGAGAAATAGCTAATGATTACTGCTTTGTTAATACCAATGCAAAAGAGTTTGATTATCCTGCGGGTGATGAGAATAAGTATTCTGTTTATCAGGGTACAGGCGGTGTAAAGATTGAATCTTTCTTTAGAAAATTCCTTTTTTCCCTCCATTTTGCAGAGCCAAAGATATTATTTTCCACAGATATTGTCCCTCAAAGCAGAATAATGTATTATCGGGATATTAAAAAACGCCTTAATATGGCAGCTCCATTCATCAGCTATGACAGTGATGCGTATATGGTTATCTCTAAGGATGGCAGACTCTTCTGGATATGTGACGGCTATACCATGAGCAATTCATACCCCTACTCTGAGCCAATAAGCAAGGTAAATTATATCCGAAACTCGGTAAAGACAATAATGGATGCCTATAATGGAAGCATTAAATTCTATGTCAGCGATCCAGATGACCCAATCATCAAGTGCTATGAGCAGATATTCCCCAACATGTTTCAACCCTTAAATAGTATGCCTGAGGATTTACGAGAGCATCTCAGGTATCCTGAGACCCTGTTGAATATCCAGTCTCAAATCTATTGTTCATATCACATGGAAAATCCACAGGTTTTTTATAACAAGGAGGACCTGTGGAACATAGCTAAGTCGTCAGATGATAGCGTAATGAGTCCATATTACACCATAATGAAACTGGATGATAAGAATGAATTTATCATGATGATGCCATTTACCCCGGCGAAAAAGGATAATCTTATTGCCTGGATAGCAGCCAGATGTGATATGCCAAACTATGGAAAGTTAATGGTTTATACCTTTCCAAAGCAAATCCAGGTCTATGGACCAGCACAAATCAAGGCTCGCATCAATCAGGATACTGTTATCTCTAAGGAATTGTCTCTATGGAATCAGATGGGCTCCCGAGTTATTCACGGCAACCTGCTGGTTATACCTGTCAAAAATTCACTCCTCTATGTTGAACCATTGTATCTGGCTGCAGAAAAGAGTAAGATTCCGGAGTTGAAGCGGGTAGTTGTTGCCTTTGGCAATCAAATAGCCATGGAACAAACAATGGAACAAGCACTCATGAAGATATTTGGCAGCGGCATGGCAAGAAGCACGGTTACCCCGCCAAAAGGAAAAGAAGAAATATCTCAAGGCATGTCAAGGGATGACCTGATCCTGCAGGCAGCAAAGTGCTTCAGACAGGCTGAGGGCTGCCTGAAAAATGGTGATTGGGTAGGGTATGGAGAGCAGTGGAATGGGCTTAAGCAGACATTGAATACATTGGCAGAGAAGAAGTAGAAGTAGGGGAATGCAGGAGTCAGGAGTCAGAATACAGAAGAGGGATGTAGTGAACAACAAAAATTTGTAAGGGCAGATTCCTGTGGTTGCCCGATTGTAGGGGCAGACCTATGTGTCTGTCCTTTCGCTTGGAACATCACACAACATAAAGGTTTTATTGCTCACCATAGCAGCAAAAAGCTTCTGAATTTATTCTGCATTCTGACTCCTGAATTCTGAATTCTGTGCAAAAAGCAAGGAGGGATAATAAAATGCAGTATCAGGAAGGAAAGATCGGCAGGGTATTTGCCATTAGATTTGATCACAATGAGGACTTGATATTAAATCTCAAGGAATTAATCATCAATGAAGCTGTGCAGGCAGGCATGGTTTTTTTTCTGGGGGCATTAGAGGAAGGAAAGTTGGTGGTTGGTCCTGAAAAAGCATGTGTGCCGCCAATACCGGTATGGACATCATTTACAGATGGACGGGAGGTATTGGGGATTGGTACTATCTTCTGGGATACGGAAGCACCTAACATTCACATTCATTTTTCTGCCGGACGAGGTAAGGAGATATTGCTCGGATGTCTCAGAAAAGAGGCAAAGGTATATCTGGTGATAGAAGCATTTCTTATAGAGGTTACTGACCTTAGGGTGCAAAAGCAATATTTTGATGAGATTGGAATAAGCATGTTAAGGTTTGAGGGAGAGGAAGAAGAGAAAGGAAATTAATCCCTTTTGCTTTTATGCCATAATGCCTTGCAAAAGCTAAAGACTGACAGCCATGAGAGCGTTGTATAGTCAGTTCAATATTTATAATAGACTTGGTGCGTATTATGAAAAAATCTTTGGATATTGTTGGGATTTTAATGGTAATAGGCTTGGTTACTTTCCTGTTTCAAGGGAGAGGCTGGGCAACAGTTACTATTTCTGGTAGTATAATTGACACAGATACTACATGGACAACCGCAAACAGCCCTTATCTCGTCACAGGCAATGTCTTTGTCAAGGGCACAGGCACTCCAACACTGACCATTGAACCAAATACAGAGATACGGTTTGCATGGAACACGAGCTTATACATTGGCGGCTCAGGCGTTAATGATAGAGGCAAACTGATAGCCGATGGCAGATCGGCAGGCACCATCACCTTTACCTCTGATCAGGCAACACATACTGCAGGCTACTGGGGCAGTATCTTTTTTGATAATTACAGCGATGATGGAAGCCTGCTTGGAAATGTAGTTGTAGAGTATGGTGGGGGTGATCATTCTTCCAAATCCAATATTTACTGTACGGACGCTTCACCTGCGATTCAAAACTCTATCATTGGAACCAGCTCAGCATACGGTATCGGATGCAATAATTCTTCTCCTCAAATAACCAATGATACCATCAAAAATAACTCATCTCATGGTATCTATCTTCAAGGCAATTCCGACCCTGTCATTACTGCAAATATTATCACCAACAACAACCATGGCATTTATTGTGCTGCCGTTGATTCTTCTCCTTCCATTACTACCAATATCTTTACCAACAACAAATCCTATCCTGTTCGCATAGGAGCCAATTCAATTGGTAAGGTACACCATAATACCTATTCAGGCAACAATCCTGATTACATCTATGTGATTGGCGATACCATAGATACCTCTGAAACATGGGTGAACAATGGGGTAACCTATGTTATTGGAGGCAATATCTTTGTCAAGGGCACAGGCACTCCTGCACTGACTATTGAACCAAATACAGAGATAAGGTTTACACGAAACACGAGTTTATACATTGGCGGCTCAGGCATTAGTGATAAAGGCAAACTGATAGCTGATGGCATCATGGGCACCATCACTTTTACCTCTGACCAGGCAACACATACTGCAGGCTACTGGGGCAGCATCTTTTTTGATAATTACAGCGATGATAGCAGCCTGCTTAGAAATGTAGTTATAGAGTATGGTGGGGGTGAGTATTCTTCCAACTCCAATATTTACTGTAACGACGCTTCACCCGCAATTCAAAGCTCTATTATCAGGAATAGTTTCCAATATGGCATCAGATGTAATAACTCTTTTCCTGTGATTGATACCAATACCTTTACTCTCAACAACTCTTATCCTGTCTATGTGTCCGCAAGTTCAT